>DASSWY010000251.1:0-12388 GCA_035704325.1 Microcella sp.
AGTTCGCCGCGCTTCGCGTAGCGGCGCGGGTAGTGCGCGAGCAGCTCCCCTGCCGTGACGACGCCGAACGCCCGCTCGAACGCCTTCGCCGTGCGGTCGCCGAGCAGCGTCACGAGCTTGACATCGAGCGGACCGGTCACGGTGTCAACGCTACCCGCGGCCGCTGACGCGCCCCGCGCATCTGAATCGAATGGATGCTGCCGGTAGCGTTGATCGCGTGACCCGCCTGATTGCCGGATTCGCCGGTTCGCTCAGCCTCAGCGTGCCGAAGTCGGGCACGCGCCCGACGAGCGACCGCGTGCGGGAGGCGATCTTCTCGGCGCTCGAGGCCCGCGATCTCGTCGACGGAGCGCGGGTGCTCGACCTGTATGCCGGCTCGGGGGCGCTCGGGCTCGAGGCGGCGAGCCGCGGCGCCGTCGAGGTGACGCTCGTCGAGAAGGCGGCGAGCGCGGCACGGGTGTGCCAGGCGAACGCGCGACTCGTGGAGCAGCAGGCGGCGCGGTTCGGCGTCGACCCGGCGCCGCGCATCCGGGTGGTCACACGGCCAGCGCACGCGGCCGTCGCGGGCCTGAGCGGCGAACTCGACCTCGTCTTCATCGACCCTCCGTACGACGTCTCTGACGCGGAGGTGACCGAGCTGCTCGTGGCTCTCGTGCCGCGTCTCGCCGAGGATGCGGTGGTCGCGCTCGAACGCTCGTCGCGCAGCCCCGCCCCCGCTGCCGTCGCCGAGCTTGCGCACGACCGCACCGCCACCTACGGCGAGACCGCCGTGCACTGGTTGTCGCGGGACGCTGGCTAGCTGCCGGGCGCCTCGAACGAGTCCCAGCCGCCGAGCGCGGCGAATGGTCGACCGCCGACGCGCAGTTCGGGGCCGTCGGCGCCGGCCTCGACGACGCGGCCGACGACGCGGAACCCGCCCGGCAGCCCCGGCCCGCCGTCGGCGACGAGCTCAGCGGGGAAGGTGGCGAAGAGGCTGTGGTCTTCACCCCCGGTGAGCACGACGGGCAGGAACATCGCGTCGACGCCCGCGGCGATGCAGACGGCGGCCGCGTCGAGGTCAATCGTGACCGCGCTGGCGCGGGCGATGCGGCGGGCGTCGAGGGCGAGCCCGTCACTGAGGTCGAGCATGGCCGTCGCTCCGGCGAGCGCGGCGGCCGGCCCGTCCGCCAGCGGCGGCCGCGGGGCGAGCTGCGCCTCGATAATGCGTGGCTCATCGGCCCGCAGCTCGGCAGCACGGGCAGCGTCGGGCACACCGTCAGCGTCGACTCCCTCGTCGAAGAGCATGCGCAGTCCGCGGGCAGCGAGCCCGAGCCCGCCCGAGACGGCGACGACGTCGCCCGGTCGAGCACCCGAGCGCGTCACGGGTGCGCGACCCTCGAGGTCGCCGAAGGCGGTGACCGCGATCGTCAGGGTGTCGCCCACGGTCAAGTCGCCGCCCACGACTCCGCAGCCCGGCGCGAGGGCCGCACAGGCATCGGCCAGCCCATCGGCCAGCTGCTCAAGCTCGGCGACCGGAGTGTCGGCGGGCGCAATCAGCGCGACGACGAGTGACGTCGGCACGGCACCCATCGCGGCGATGTCGCTGAGGTTCGTCGCGGCGGCCTTCCAGCCGAGGTCGTGCGGTGTCGACCAGGCTCGGCGAAAGTCGGGGCCCTCGACCATGACGTCGGTCGTGACGACAAAGCGGCCGTCGGGCGCGGCGACCACGGCGGCGTCATCACCCGGGCCGAGCACGGTGGCGCCGCCGCGCGGGAGGCGCGGCACGATGCGAGCGAGGGCCGCGATTTCGCCGACCGTGTGCAGGGTGTCGGGGCGGGCATCCGGGTCGTCGCTCACCCGCCCCACGCTAGCGCGCCGCGCACAGCGCGAACCGACGAAGCGGCGGTAGCGTGAGCGGTGATGTCTCGGTCACGTCTTTCCCGCCTGCTGCCGGCCGCCTCGGCCGTGGGCCTCGCCGTCGTTCTTTCAGGATGCGCGGGCACCGTCGCGCTGGAGCCCGCAGAACTCGCGAACGAGGTCAACTGCGCCGAGATCAGCGTGCGCATGCCCGACACGGTCGCCGGCCTCGAGCGCCGCACCACGAACGCGCAGGCGACAGCGGCATGGGGCGAGCCGACCGCGGTGATCTACCGGTGCGGGCTGCCGCCGATCGGGGTGACGAGCCTGCCGTGTTTCACGGTCGAGGGCGTCGACTGGCTGCTCGACGAGTCGAACGCTCCGCAGTTCGTGTTCTTGTCGTACGGGCGCTCGCCGGTGACCGAGATCATCGTCGACCCCGAACTCGCGGGAGTCGCAGGCGTCGACGTGCTGCGCGAGCTGTCGCCGGCCGTCGCCGCGATCGAGCCGACCCAGCAGTGCCTGGCCGCGACCGATGTGTTCGGCGGCGGGCAGGTGCAGGAGCCCGCCGAAGGCGAGGAGCCTGCCGAGGGCGAGGAGCCCGCGGACGGCGAGCCCGCTGAGGGTGACGCGCCCGCGGAGGGCGACGCGCCCTAAGCGCGGGGGCCGTCGAGGCCGACGAGCTTGCCGGCGATGCCGCCCGCGGCGCGCAGGGCCGCTCCCCCGCCAAAGCCCGCCTGCGGGAACACCACGCGCTTGTCGCGCGCCTCGACCAGCGCGTCGAGCAGCACGGTCGCGGCCGGCTGGGTCGGGGCCCACAGGTAGAGCGACATGGCGCCGGGGATCGAGTTCACCTCGTTGACGAACAGCTCGCCGCTCGCCTCGTCGAGCAGCAGGTCGACGCGCACGACGCCGGTCAGGCGCGTGACGTCGGCGACGCGAGCCGCCAGATCGCGGGCCGCCTCGTGGATACGCGCATCCACCTTCGCGGGGAACTCGCGCGGGGCGTTCGTCAGCCCTGCGTCTGAGCCGGCACCGCCGGCCAAGTACTTCTCGGCGTACGAGTAGAGGGCGCTGCCGCCCTCGCCGCGCAGGGGCTTCTCGAGCTCGGTGATCTCGAGCTCGGGGTGCGTGCGGAAGCTGATGTTCAGGTCGACCAGCTCGGGGCGGTACGGCTCGAGCACGGCGCCGGTGCGCAGGTGCACGCTTGAGGCGGCGAGCGCCCGCGCTGCCTCGATGTCGTCGGCGATTTCGATGCCGATCGACGACCCGCCGAAGCGCGGCTTCACGATGTAGGGGCCGGCGAACGACGGCTCGCGCAGGGTCGACACGGCCTCGCGCGGCAGCGAGGGGATGTCTGCGGACGCCATGAGGCCGCCGAAGGCGAGCTTGTCCATGCCGACGGCGCCGGCAAACAGCGTCGAGCCGGTGGCGGGCACGCCGAGGAACGAAAACAGCGCTGCCGCGCCGCCGCCCTCGCCCGCCCCGCCGTGCAGGCAGAGCAGCGCAGCGTCGAGCTCGATCTTGTCGGCGCCCAGGCGCTTACGGCGGTAGAGGCCCGGCTCACCCGACAGGCGCACTTCGAGCGGCTGCGAGTCGCGCGGCGCCCCCTCGAGGTAGTCCTTCGCCTCGGTGCCGTCCGGCACGCGGAACCACTCGCCCGTCGGCGACCAGTAGATCGGCACGACCTTCTGACCCGCGCTCGTCAGCACCCGCTCGGCCTGCAGACCCGTGAGGATCGAGATCTCGTGTTCGGGGCTGGGGCCGCCAAAAACGACCGCCCACGGGTGGGTCTGAGCCGAAGCGTGCTGCGTCATGGGCACCTATCGTCGAGAGTCGGGAGCCCGCCCACACTCACGGATAGTGGTCGGGCAGGTCGTTCTCGTAGAGGATAACGCCCCGGTCACCGGCCTTCGCGACCGCGGCCGCAACCGCCTGCTCGCGTCGGGCAACCGTCTCGGCGCCAGCGCCAAAGCCTCGCACCAGTGCCGCGCGGTTCGTGCGGCCGACCGCGTACAGCACGCCACCGGCCTGCTTGATCGCCTCGCCGAACGCGCGATTGCGCTCGGCCTGCACGGGGCCCAGCTCGACCATGCCGGGGGTGACCACGACGAGCGGGCCACCCGATTCGGCGGCGAGCGCCGCAGCACCCTCGAGCGCGCGGTGGGCGCCCACCGGGTTCGAGTTGTACGTGTCGTCGATGATGCGCGCGCCGCTCGGAGCGGTCTGCACTTCGGCGCGATGGGCCGAGCCGGGCAGCTCGCCGAGGCGGCCCGCGATCGTGTCCACCGGCACGCCCGAAGCGAGGGCAATGCCCGCCGCGACGGCGACGTTCACCGCGTGACCGGTGCCCGAGACGGAAACCGGCACCGGCTGGGTCGCGCGCCCGATGCGGATCGTGCCGGCCACAGCATCCAGCACGACGTCGGCGTCGGCGCCCGCGGTCGAGACCGTGACCACCGTCTTTCCCTGCGCGACGCACGCGTCCGCGTGCGCGGCGAGCCGCCGGTCATCGATCGGAATCACGACCGTCTTCGCGTTCTCGGTGATCTGCGCCTTCTCGCGGAAGATCGCGTCGGTCGTGCGCATCCGCTCAAGGTGAGCCTCGCCGATGACGGTGATCGCGGCGATGTCGGGCGGGAACGCCTGGCACAGCTCGCGAATCTGCCCCTCGCCCGCCATACCCATCTCGGCCACGAAGATCTCGGTGCCGGGCACGAGCTTGTCGTTCACCGCGCGCGACAGGCCCAGACGGTTATTGAAGGATGCGGGGCTCGCCACGGTCGGATACGTCGCGCTCACGAGGTGCGCCACGTAATTCTTCGTGCTCGTCTTGCCGTACGAGCCGGTGATCGCGACGATGCGCGGCTTCACCTGCTGCAGGCGCTTCTGTGCCTGCACGACGTACTTCTTGCTGAGCGCCTTCTCGATCGGGGCCATGATCGCGAGCGCGAGGTCGGTGAGCGGCGCGCTCGCGAGCAGCACGAGGGCGGGCGCGATGGCAGCGGCCTCCGCAAAGAGGGCCACCAGAATGACGACGGCGGCGACGTGCAGGGTGATCCACGCGACGGTGAGGCGCTTCATGCGCACCGTGAAGGCGAACTTTGCCGAGCGACCGCGCACGGGCAGGCCGAGCGGCGTGAAGGCCAGCGCGACGATCGCGACGATCGCCCAGTACGGCCCGAGCGGCGGCACACCACTCGGCACGGCGACAGCGGTGAAGGCGAGCGCGATGACGAGCAGCACGGCCGTGGCGGGCTCGCGCGTGACCCACAGCCACGCCATGCGGGTGACCCCACCCGGCACGTAGTGGTCGCGCTGGGCAACCCGCAGCCAGCGGGCGGCGATCGGCACCGCGGCGATGAGGCCGATGACGAGCGCCGCCAGCGTCGGCGGATACGTCAGAAGGTCGATCATGCGGGGCGGTCCTGTTCGTCGAGGAGGGTCAGCAGCTCTTCACGCACGGCGAGCTCGAGGTCGCCGGTCATCAAGTGTGCCGCACCGTCCACGACGCGAAAACGCGCGCCCGGGATGCGCTCGGATGCCGCGCGGCCCGCGTCGGTGGGGGCCGCGGTGTCGTTCGCGCCCCACACCATGCGCACGGGGCAGGAAATGGCCGCCAGGTCGTCGTCGTAGTTCTCGCTGACGGCCGTCACGAGCACGTCGCGCATGACGCCCTGGGCCGCCCGGTAGTCGGCGGAGCCGCGCTGACGTCGCAGCGCCTCCATGCGCTGATCGCTCAGAATGCCCCGGGCGTTCGCCCACTTCGCCACGCGAAAGCTCAGCGGCGGCGGCGCGGCCGCCGTCAGCCGCACGAGCGGGGCGCCCGTGATGACCATGCCGCGCACGAGCTCGGGGTGCCGGGCGGCGAGGCGCACGGCCACGCGGCCGCCGAACGAGTGCCCGACGATCGTCACGGGAGCGTGCGGGGCGATCGCCTCGGCGACGAGCTCGGCGTACTGCTCGGTGCTCCAGGCGGTGTCGGGTGCGGGCGCCGGCCCGAATCCGGGCAAGTGGATGCTCACCGCATCGAGCCCCGACAGCACCGTCTCGAAATCGGTTCCGTCGCGCCCCCAGCCGTGCAGGGCGACGACCCGAGGGGGGATGGATCCGTGCTTCTCGGCCAGGACGCGGCCGCCGGCGAGAGTTGTGATCACTCCCCAACCCTAACGCGGGCTGTGCCCCGTCTGGGGGCCAAGCGCCGTCGTCTACTCGCCCTGGGGTTCGTCGCTGTCGGTCGCGAGGTGCGGCGCGAGTTCGCGCGGGTCGAGGGTGCCGTCGAGCACCTGGGCGACCTGCGAAACGATCGGCATCGAGACCCCGCGCTGGGCGGCAAGCTCAAGGATCGGCCCGACCGAGGCGAGGCCCTCGGCCGTCTGGTTCATCTGAGCGATGACCTCGGTGAAGGCGTAGCCCTGGCCGAGCAATCGCCCGGCCGTGTTGTTGCGCGACAACGGCGACTCGCAGGTGGCAATGAGGTCGCCGAGGCCGGCGAGCCCGCTCATCGTCTCGGGCTGCGCGCCGAAGGCGACCGCGAAGTGGGTGAGCTCGACGAGCCCCCGGGTGATGATCGACGCCTTCGTGTTCTCGCCGTAGCCGACCCCGTCGGCGATGCCCACGGCGACGGCGATGAGGTTCTTCAACACGCCCCCGAATTCGGTGCCGATGACGTCAGAGTTCACGAACGACTTGAAGTAGTCGTTGCTCGCGGCGGCGGCCACCTGCCGTGCGGTGTCGGGGTCGATGCTCGAGACGACCGCGGCTGTGGGCTCGCGCTTCGCGATCTCGAGGGCGAGGTTCGGCCCGCTCACGACGGCGATGCGCCCCTCGTCGATGCCCAGCTCGGTGCGAATCACCTCGCTCATGCGCAGCCCCGTGCCGCGCTCGACGCCCTTCATGAGGCTCACAACCGGAACACCCGCCGGCACGATGTCGCGAATCGAGTGCAGGTTGCTCCGCAATGCCTGGCTCGGCACCGAGAGGTACACCTGGTCGGCACCGTCGAGCACCTTGTCGAGCGAGTCGTGGGCGCGGAGGGTGCGCGGCAGGTTGATGCCGGGCAGGTAGTCGCTGTTGCGGTGCGACTCGGTGATCTCGTGGGCGACCTCGCGGCGCCTCGCCCACAGCATCACGTCAGAGCCACCGTCGGCGAGCACCTTCGCGAAGGTGGTGCCCCACGAGCCCGCCCCGAGCACCGCGATGCGGTGGGCGCTGTCGTCGAGGCCGGGGATGGGCACGCGGATCGCCTCGGTCAGGGTCGGATGCTCGTCGCGCGACGAGCCCGTCACATCAGTGCTCAAAACGCCCCGTTTCGGCTTGGCCGTGCTTCGACGGATCCCACCGGTCGGCAGGAGGCTCCTCACCGCGCAGATCGCCGAGGAGCGCCGCGATGGCGTCCATGAGACGCGCGGTTCCCTCGGACAGCACCGCAGCATCCAGGGGGCGACCGGCGAGGTCGCTCAAGTCGATCGGGTCACCAATCTTGCAGACGATGCGTTTGCGCGGGAAGACGCTGAGCTTCTTCGAGTAGCGCCCCATCACGTGCTGGGTGCCCCAGTGCGCCGCGGGGATCAGCGGCACACCGGCCGTAAGCGCCATGCGCACGGCGCCCGACTTGCCGCGCATGGGCCACAGCTCGGGGTCACGCGTCAGCGTGCCCTCGGGGTAGATGATGACGGCGAGCTCATTGTCGACGAGCAGCTGGGCGGCCTTCAGCGGCGCGTCGGATCGGCCGCGACCCTCGCGCTCGACGGGAATCTGGCCGGATGCGCGCAGCACCGCTCCGAGGAATGTGTTACGGAACAGGCTCGCCTTCGCCAAGAACCGCGGCACGCGCTTCAGCTTCCAGACGAAGCGACCCATGATCACCGGGTCGATCTCGCTGTAGTGGTTCGGCGACAGGATGAACGCCCCGCGCTTCGGCAGCTTGTGCCCGTCGATCACGTCGTAGCGCGCGATGACGGTCAGCGGCGGAATGAGGATGGCGGCGATCAGCCACCAGAGCGGCGTGCGCTCGGGCCCGCGACGGCGGGTGGCGAGCGGGGTAGATGCGGACGTCACGGCGTACAGGCTAGACCCGAACGCATGCCGGGCGGGCGATGGCTCCCCGCGCATCCGAATCGATCTGCGGATGCGCGGGGCGCGATCACGCGCTCGGCGCGACGACCTCGAAATCGGCCCCCAGCTGCCTCAGCTTGTCGAGGAAGAGCTCGTAGCCACGCGCGATGATGCCGACGTTCGAGATGGTGGAGGTGCCGTCGGCAGCGAGCGCCGCGATGAGGTGGCTGAATCCACCCCGCAGGTCGGGAACGCGCACATCGGCGCCGGTCAGGGGCGTCGGGCCCGTCACGACCGCGGCCTGTTCGAGCTTGCGGCGCGGCACGCGGCGGGTGATCGACGCGATGCCGTCCTTGTGCACGACGATGTGGGCGCCCATCTCATTGAGCGCGTCGGTGAAGCCGAAGCGATTCTCGTACACGGTCTCGTGCACGACCGACACACCGTCGGCCTGGGTGAGCGCGACCACCATCGGCTGCTGCCAGTCGGTCATGAAGCCGGGGTGCACATCCGTTTCGATCTGCACAGGCTTGAGGGGCCCACCGGGGTGCCAGAAACGGATGCCGTCTTCCAACACATCGAATTCGCCACCGACCTTGCGATACACGTTCAAGAACGTCATGAGCTCTTGTTGCTCGGCACCGCCGACGGTGATGTCACCGCCGGTGGCGAGAGCGGCTGCTGCCCAGCTCGCGGCCTCGTTGCGGTCAAAGATTGCGGTGTGCAGGTAGCCGCGCAGTTTCTCGACGCCCTCGATCACGATGACGCGGTTCGGCTCGACCGAGATGATCGCGCCCATCTTTTGCAGGATCGCGATGAGGTCCATGATCTCGGGCTCGATCGCGGCGTTCTTCAGCTCGGTCGTGCCGCGGGCGCGAACGGCTGAGAGCAGTACCTGCTCGGTTGCGCCCACGCTCGGGAAGGGCAGCTCGATGTTCGCACCGGTGAGTCCGTTGGGGGCGGTCAGGTGAATGCCGTCGTCGAGCTTCTCGACGGTCGCGCCGAGCGCGCGCAGGGCATCGAGGTGGAAGTCGATCGGCCGGTCGCCGATCTTGCAGCCGCCGAGGTCGGGAATAAAGGCCTCACCCAGCTGGTGCAGCAGCGGCCCGCAGAACAGGATCGGGATACGGCTGGAGCCGGCGTGCGCGTTGATCTCGGCGAAGTGCGCACTCACGACGTTGGTGGGGTCGAGGTGCAGAACGCCCGGCTCGGAGGCGTCGACGCGCACACCGTGTGCTTCGAGCAGGCCCTTCACCACGTGCACGTCGCTGATCTCGGGAACGCCCTTGAGCGTGCTGGGGCTGTCACCCAGCAGCGCGGCGACCATCGCCTTCGTGACGAGGTTCTTCGCACCGCGCACTTCGATGCGGCCGCGCAGCGGTTTGCCGCCGTGGATGCGCAGCGTGTCGCTCGTGAGACCGACGCGCGCGGCCGACTTCTGGGAGTCCTGATCGAGGGAGGTCATGCAGCTCGTTTCTGGCCCGGGGTTACCGGGCGGGAAGGGTGGTCGGGCGCCAGGCTTCGCGGCGCCCTTCAAAGTCGGTGATCGCCTGCTCGTTGCGAAGGGTCAGGCCGATGTCGTCGAGCCCCTCCAGCAAGCGCCACCGGGTGTAGTCATCAATCTCAAACTCGACCGTCTCATTCCCGACCGTGACGGTGCGGGCGACGAGATCGACGGTCGCCTCCATGCCGGGCTCGGCCTCCAGCGCCTGCCACAGGCGCTCGACGGTCTCTTCGTCGACGACGCCGGTCAAGAGGCCCTGCTTGCCCGCGTTGCCGCGGAAGATGTCGGCGAACTTGGGGCTGATGACCGCACGGAACCCAAAGTCACGCAGCGCCCAGACCGCGTGTTCGCGACTCGAGCCGGTGCCGAAGTCGGAACCGGCGATAAGGATGCGCGGGTTCTGGTACGCGGGCTGGTTCAGGATGAAATCCGGGTCTTGTCGCCAGGACGAGAACAGCCCGTCGTCGTAGCCCGTCTTCGTGACACGCTTCAGGTACACGGCGGGGATGATCTGGTCGGTGTCGACGTTGGAGCGCCGAAACGGCACGGCGACGCCGGTGACCTGCGTGATCTTCTCCATTACGCGCTCACTCCCTCGATGCCGGTGTAGGCCGGGTCGACCTCGATGCCCATGGCGATCAGGTCGGCGGGGCTCGACAGCGTGCCGCGGATCGCGGTCGCCGCGGCGACGAGTGGCGAGACGAGGTGCGTGCGCCCGCCCTTACCCTGGCGACCCTCGAAGTTGCGGTTGCTCGTCGATGCGCAGCGCTCGCCGGGCGCCAGCTGGTCGGGGTTCATGCCGAGACACATCGAGCAGCCCGCGAAGCGCCACTCGGCTCCGAACTCTTCGATGATCTCGTGCAAGCCCTCGGCCTCGGCCTCGAGCCGCACGCGCGCCGAGCCCGGCACAACCATGACCCGAACACCGTCGGCCTTCTTCTGGCCCTTGATGATCGACGCGAACGCGCGCAGGTCGTCGAGGCGGCTGTTCGTGCACGACCCCATGAAGACGGCGTCGACCGCAATCTCTTTCATGGGCGTGCCGGCCGGAAGGTCCATGTACTCGAGAGCACGCTCGGCGGCGGCACGCTCGTTGGGGTCGATGATCGTCGACGGGTCGGGCACGCTTTGGCTGAGCGACACGCCCTGGCCAGGGTTCGTGCCCCAGGTGACAAACGGCTCGAGCTCGTTGGCGTCGAGGAAGACCTCGGCGTCAAAGACGGCGTCGTCGTCAGTCTTCAGGGTCTCCCAGTGGGCGACCGCCGCATCCCAGTCGGCGTCGGTGGGGGCGTGCGGGCGCCCCTTGAGGTAGGCATAGGTGGTCTCGTCGGGGGCGACCATGCCGGCCCGCGCACCCGCCTCGATCGACATGTTGCAGATCGTCATGCGGCCATCCATCGACAACGAACGGATCGCGCTGCCGCGGTATTCGAGCACGTAGCCCTGGCCGCCGCCCGTGCCGATCTTCGCGATGACCGCGAGGATGATGTCTTTGGCGGTGACGCCCGGCTTCAGCTCGCCCTCGACCGTGATGGCCATGGTCTTGAAGGGCTTCAGCGGCAGGGTCTGCGTCGCGAGCACGTGCTCGACCTCGCTCGTGCCGATGCCGAAGGCCCTGGCGCCGAATGCGCCGTGCGTCGAGGTGTGCGAGTCGCCGCAGACGACGGTGATGCCGGGCTGGGTGAGTCCGAGCTGGGGACCGACCACGTGCACGATGCCCTGCTCGATGTCGCCGAGCGAGTGCAGCCGGATGCCGAACTCGGCCGCGTTGCGACGGAGCGTCTCGATCTGGATGCGGCTCGTGGGATCGGCGATGGGCCGGTCGATCGCGAGCGTGGGCGTGTTGTGGTCCTCGGTGGCGATGGTGAGGTCGGGCCGGCGCACGGGTCGACCGGCCATGCGGAGGCCGTCGAACGCCTGCGGGCTCGTGACCTCGTGCACGAGATGGAGGTCGATGTAGATCAGGTCGGGCGTGCCGTTCTCGCCCTTCGTGACGAGATGCGCCTCCCAGACCTTCTCTGCGAGGGTGCGGGGACGGACTTCGGACGTGCTGCTGCCGGGGGCGGGTACTGCGTTCATGCCTTCGCTTCCTTGGAATTCGTGGTCGACCGACGACGGACTCCGCGACGGGATCGGCCTAGAACGAGGCCCCGTCGCGGCAGCGAAGAAGGAGGAGTCGCGGTGCACGCACCCCTCAAGATTACACGGTGTCGAGCGGTGCCCGGTCCACGCGCAGGGCGAACTCGCCCAGCACGAGGACCGACCCGACCGGCACGGGCGTGCGCTGGCCGGGCTCGAGACGGCTGGATCGGCCGTCGGATGCCGCCACCCTCGTGCCGTTCGTGGAGTGCAGGTCGGTCGCGGTCAACACGTCGTCGACGACCTCGACGAGCGCGTGCGTCTTCGACACGGAGCGGGCGGGATCCGACAGCGCGATCGGTGCGGCGTCGCCACCTGCGGAGCCGGTTGCGGGGTCTCGACCGAGCACGAGCGGCCGGAGCACGAGCACCTCGAGGCCCCCGTCGCCGCGAAGCCGCCACGCCCCGGGTACGGGGTGCACGGTGGGTGCCTGGATGCGCGTCTCGCCCGTCGGCGGTGCGGCCGAGGCCGGCGACCCGGGCGGCGCGCTCGGCACGGGCGCCGGACCGACCCCGGGCGGCGCGAACGACGGCAGCACGCGAGGCGGGGCATCGCGCACGGTGCGGTCGGGCGCTTCGGACGGCGCCGCGGGAATCAGTCCCGGCGGCGGGACGATGAAGTCCGGCTCGGCCACCCGACCACTCTAGCCACGGCTCCGGACCCGGTAGCGGCTGACGAAGCGGCGCAGCCGGCCCGCGGCGGTCGCCACGGCGGCGGTCGCGGCATCCGCCGTCTTCCAGCGGTCGTCCACGACCCGGTCGGACACGTCGGCGCCGCCGAACACGTCGCGATCGATGGTCGCGGCCAGCGTCGTGAGCCGGACGGGCTGGATCGGCGCCGCCGAGGAGCGCG
>DASSWY010000027.1:0-6966 GCA_035704325.1 Microcella sp.
CTGACGGAGGCGAGCTCTGGGTGAACGGGCCCATCGACGATCTGTACGGCTACCACCGCCTCGACGTCGCCAAGTGACAGCACGCTTCTATGCACGCTAAGTGCATTATGATGCACTTATGTCTGTGCCAGTCCCTGAGCCCGATGCCCTGTCGGCGGCGATCGGTACGCGCGTTCGCGATGCGCGCATCCGTCGATCGCTGACGCTTGATCAGCTGGCCGAATCGGCAAGCCTGTCGAGGCGGATGCTCGTCAACGTCGAGCAGGGAACCGCCAACCCCAGCGTCGCCACCCTGCTGCGGCTCGCGCAGGCACTCGGTCTGGGGTTGCCCGAACTCGTCGAGCCGCCGCGCACCGGCGACGTCACGGTGACCTCGAGCGGGACTGCTCCGGTGTTGTGGCGGGGCGACGCGGGCGGCACCGCTGCCCTGGTTGCCAGCGCGAAAACTCCGGACGTGCTGGAACTCTGGACGTGGACGATGCACCCTGGCGAGTCGCGCGAGAGCGACGCCCACCCCGCCGGCGCACGCGAACTCGTGCATGTCGTGTCGGGCGCGCTCGCACTCGTTGTCGACGGTGACACACAGGTGTTGAGCGCCGGAGACGCGGCGAGCTTCCCGGGAGACCGACCACACGCTTACCGAGCCGCCGGCGATGAGCCCGTCACGTTCACTTTGACCGTGTTCGAGCCGGCGCCGTGAGCGTGCTCGAGCGCGGAGCGGCGCGGGCGACCGCCGCCACTCCCCCGTGGACACTCGCCGTCGCCGCGATGCTCATGATCCAACTGGGTTCCGCGCTGTCGGCCGGCCTGCTGATTCCCGACCTCGGGGCCGGCGGTACGGCGTGGCTGCGCCTCACTCTCGGCGCGATCATCCTGGTCGCGATCGCGCGCCCACCTCTCCACGAGATCCGCCGCAGCGATGTACTCCCCCTGCTCGGCCTCGGGGTGGCGACCGGGCTCATGACGGTCTTCTTCCTCGCCGCGCTCGCGCGCATTCCCCTCGGCGTCGCCGTCGCCATCGAGTTCCTCGGTCCGCTCGCGGTGGCGGCCCTCCGTCGGCCCAGCGCCCGGGCGCTCGCCTGGCCGGCTCTTGCGCTTGTCGGCGTGGTGCTCATGACCGAGCCCTGGCGCGGCACGATCGACCCACTCGGAGTGCTGTTCGCCGCCCTGGCTGGAACCGGCTGGGCCCTCTACATCTTGCTAACCCAGAAGGTGGGCGACCGCTTCACCGGTGTCCGAGCCCTGTCGATCACCATTCCCATCGCCGCGATCACCGCGGCGGTCATCGGAGTTCCGCAGGCGATCGGCGTTCTCACGATTCAGCACGTGTTGATCGGCGTGGGGCTCGCGCTGCTCGTGCCGGTGTTGCCCTTCGCCCTGGAAATGGTCGCGCTGCGGCGCATGACCATGACCGCGTTCGGTACCCTCATGGCCGTCGAGCCTGCCATCGGGCTGGTGATCGGCCTGCTCGTGCTCGCGCAGGCACCCGGCCCCCTGCAGGTGGCCGGCATCACACTCGTCGTGACCGCCGGCGCGCTCGCCCAACGCGGCGGGCTGCGTGACACCCCGGTGGTAGACCCAGCTAAGCCGGCATGAGGGGTGTCTCGGCGAAGAATCGCCACTCGAAGTGCATCGAGGTCCGATACGCGGCGCTCATCAGCAGGCGTTCAGCGCGGTCAACACTGTCTGCCGCGACGCTCGCGAGCCGTTCAGCCTGAGCGGCCGTCCGCACAAACGCTGCCTCACCGTACAGGTCGAGCCAGCTCGCGTACGGGTGGTTGTCCCGTGAGACCGCACGCCAGCGCACACCCAGGTCGCTGTAGAGCGTGTAACAAGGCAAGACCGCGCTGACGGCACGAGCGTACGAACCCGATTCGACCGCTCTGCGGAGGTGTGACAGGTACTCCACCGTGACTGCGGCGGGTGTTTCGTCTGCATCGCCGAGCACCTGGGCGTGAATCCGGTCGATCTCGGCCTGCGCTGCCTCGGAGCTCGCCAGCCAAAATGCGCGCGTCGTCGGATCGGGTGCGCTCTCGGCGATCGCGGCGAGCACCTCGGCATACCCCTCGAGGTAGTGGACGTCTTGCGCGAGGTAGCGCCGAAAAGCGTCGCCGTCGAGGCCTCCCGTGCCGAGGCCTGAGACAAACGGAAGCTCAGTGATACGCGTGACCAGTGACGCGCAGTCGACCCACGCCCCGCGCGCCCACTCCCCTGTGCTGCGCATGCGGTGCGCATGGTCAATCGGGCCGTGGCCGGAGCCGACCTGCAAGAGCGATGACGCGGTAAGCGCATCGGCCATCCACTCCTTGACCTCGGCCAGTGCATCTGGCCAGCTCAGGCCCGACGCTCGCAGCGTCGCGATCGCCGACGACAACGAGCATCCCGTGCCGTGGGTATTGCGCGTGGTGACGCGCTGACCGGGCACATCGATCACCGCGTGCGGGGTCACGATCGCGTCGGGTGCTGCCGCCCCGACCAGGTGCCCGCCCTTGACGAGAATCGTCGTGTCGAGCAGCTCGGCCAACCGTCGGCCCTGTTCACGCGCTGTTGACCACGTCGTCGCGACCGGCTCCCGCACCATCACCGCGAGCTCATCGAGGTTCGGCGTCACGAGGTGAGCGCGCTGTGCGAGGTGCACGAGGGCATCTTCGGCGCTCGCGTCGAGCAGTCGGTCTCCGCTCGTCGCCACCATAACCGGGTCCAGAACGACCACCGGCGGTGCGACGCGCGCCAGCCACGCTTCAACAGCCATGATGATGTCAACCGAGTGCAGCATCCCAATTTTCACGGCGTCGATCGTGATGTCGGCGTCGAGCGCGGTGAGCTGGGCCGTCAAGAAGTCGGCCGGCGGCGCGTGCACAGCTGTCACCCCGTGCGTGTTCTGCGCGGTCAGGGTGGTGATCGCCGCCATGCCGTATCCCTGAAATGCTGCGATCGACTTCAGGTCGGCGTGAATGCCGGCTCCCCCACTCGGGTCTGACCCCGCGATCGCGAGCACGCGCGGTGGCCGGTTTGCTGTGCTCATGCGACGGCCCCCGCGGTGAACGACCGTGCCGCGGCCTCGGGATCGTGTGCCGCGCAAATGGCCGAGACGACAGCGATTCCTGCGGCTCCCGCGTCACGAAGAGCGCGGACATCGTTCGCGGTCACGCCCCCAATCGCGATACAGGGAAGGGGCGTGCTGCGCGCACGCACCGCGAAACCCTCAATGCCCAGGGGTGTGGGGTGGTCAGGCTTGGACGTTGTCGGACGGATGACACCCACGCCGAGGTAGTCCACGGTGCCGGCCGGCAGTGCTGCGACCGCTTCCAGGTGTGAGGGGGTGTTGGCGGTGAGGCCCACCAGCGATTCGGGCCCCAGCAGGCGCCGCGCCGTATCAACGGGAAGGTCACTCTGACCGAGGTGCACGCCGTCAACCCGAACGCCGCGGTCGCGTGCGGCGAGCACGACGTCGACACGGTCATTGACCACGAATGCGGCGCGGCGGTCGATAACCGCGGCGAGCAGCATCGTGCGTTGCATCAACTCGCGTGCCGTCGCCGTTTTCGCCCGCAACTGCACAACGGTCACGCCGCCGCGGACGGCCGCATCAACGACGCTCGCCAGGGTGTGGTCCGTCAGCGCCTCGTCGGTCACCAGGTGCAGAGACAGATCGCGGGGCGCCGTCACGGTGTGGCCCCCCAACCGCCGTCACTGCTCAGGCGCCCCTGGCGTACGAGAGCGGCGCCATCGACCACGGCGAGCGCGTCCAGAAACGCAACGGCGAACGTTCCGGGACCGGCGCTTGACGACGCAGCGACTTCCGACGCGGCGGCGTGAATCGCAGAGCCAGCCACGGCCGCCGAATACGCGTCGGTCACCCCGAGAAACGCCGCCATGGTCGCGCCGAGCGAGCAGCCGCCACCCGTCACGCGGGTGAGCAGCGCGCTTCCGCCGGCGACCCGGGTCTCGCGCTGTCCGTCCGTAATGAGATCGATCTCGCCGGACACCGCGACCACCGCGCCGCACGAACGAGCTAGCTCGCGCGCCGCAGCACGGGCGGCGTCGGGCCCGTCGATGGAGTCGACCCCCCGACCGCCTGATCCGTCGCCCGCGAGCGCACGAATCTCGGAGGGGTTTCCGCGGATGATCGCCGGGTGCGCCAGCACAAGCTCGTGGGCAAGGGCCGTGCGCACGGGGAGAGCGCCCACCGCAACGGGGTCGAGAACCCAGGGGGTTCCACTCTGCACCGCTTCACGGGCCGCATCGCGTTGCTCACGTGTCGGAGTGCCGAGGTTGACGAGCACGCCGTCGGCGACAGACGCGAACACCTGCGCCTCGCCGGGAATGTCACACATCGCGGGCGACGCGCCCAGCGCCAAGAGCGCATTCGCCGTGAAGTTGGTGACGACCGCGTTCGTGATGCACTGCACCAGCGGTTGTCGTTGGCGCAGAGCAGCGAGGGCTGCGTCCGGAGAGAGGGCGGGCAGAGACGGCAGGCGAGCGCTCACGATGAGACATCCCTTCGCTAGAACGACCTAGATCAGGTTCGACGGGTGTGATCTCAGCCCTGTATTCGGGCACCCCGTGTCAACGGCTGCGACGCTAGCACGGCACGCTGGAACACTCCTTCCGCGTACGTTGATGAGGTCACGCTTCAGCGCGTTTGCGGTCGGCGACGCGGCCTATCTATTGGCCACGTGGCACCCGAGCACGCGGCCGTCGACTCTCAAACTCGACGATGAGCTGCGCTGGTACCGCCTCGATATTCACGCCACGAGCGAGGGCGGCCCATTGGATGCGCGGGGCTCGGTTCGATTTTCGGCCCACTACCGCTCCCCCGTCGGCCCCGGTCAGCTCGATGAGCACAGCACCTTTGAGCGCGTGGATGGCGCGTGGCTGTACATTGACGGTCGCTGAGCGGCGGGGTCGGTGATCAGCCGAGGCCTTCTTCTAGATCGCTCCAGAGGTCGTCGATACCTTCCAGCCCGATGGACAAGCGCACGATTCCGGCACCGGGCCGAGCGTCGGGCGCGACTGGTCGATGCGTGAGCGACGCGGGGTGCTGGATGAGCGAGTCGACCCCGCCGAGCGAGACGGCGTGGGTGAACCAGCGCCTGTTGCTCGTCACCCGCTGGGCGGCGGCGTACCCGCCGGCGAGCTCAATGCTGAGCATCGCGCCCGGACCGCGGAGCTGACGGCCCAGCAAACCCTGCGGGTCGCCACTCTCGACCGAGGGGTAATAGACCCGCGTGACGGCCGGGTGCTCGACGAGGCGCGCCGCGAGCTGCGCCGCCGTCGCCTGTTGCGCGCGGATGCGCAGAGGCAGTGTCGGCAACCCCCGGTGTAGCAGATAGGCCGCTAGGGGGTGCAAGATGCCGCCGGTGATTGCCCGGACCGGGCGAATCGCCGTCGCCCACTCGGCGCTGACGGCAAGGGCGCCACCGACGACATCGCCGTGGCCGCCCAAGTATTTCGTCGCGCTGTGCAGCACGATGGCTGCGCCGTGTGCCGCCGGGTTTTGCAGTACGGGGGTCGCAAAGGTGTTGTCGACCAGCACGGGGCGCTCCCCCGCCGCCGATACCACGGCCGCGATGTCGACCAGTTCGAGCGTGGGGTTCGCGGGGGTTTCCATCACGACAAGACAGGTGTCGGGGCGAACGCAGTCGGCGACGTTCTCTGGCGCGCAAAAGGTCGTCTCAACGCCGAGCATCCCGGAGGCGAGCAGGTGGTCCGTGCCGCCGTAGAGCGGCCGAACCGCGACGACGTGACGGCCCACTCCGCGGTTAGCCGCGGCTGTTACTGCGGCCGAGAAGGCCGCCATGCCGGAGGCGAATGCGACCGCCTCGTCCGTTCCCTCCAGTTCGGCCAGTGCGCACTCGAATCGCGCGACCGTCGGGTTCCAGAGGCGGGCGTATACGGCGCCGCCGTCGGTCGGGTGCCCGCCGGTCGCCATGGACTCGTACGAATCGCCGCCCGCATCAATGTCGGGAAGAGGGTTCGTCGACGATAAGTCGAGGGGCGGCGCGTGCACGCCCAGCTCCGTCAGGTCCTGGCGTCCGGCGTGCACGGCACGGGTATCGAGCGAGGCGGGGGCGGCAACGGTGTCGGGCAACATGGTGCGAGTGTGGCGCAGTGTGCGGCAGGGTTCAATAATTGCCGCAGAAATTACATGCCATAGACATATCACCGCGGAATCTGCACACTGTGCCCATGGTTACCCCGCCCCTACCGCACGATCCGCGCGACGCCCTCGACGGCATCGACCGACGACTTCTCCTGGCGCTGGAGCGCAACGCGCGCCTCACCAACGCTGCGCTCGCCCAGGCGGCGGGGATCGCTGAATCCACCTGCACGCAACGTCTGCGATCGCTCCGAGACCGCGGAGCAATTCGAGGCTTTCGCGCCGAGGTCGACCCCGCGGCGGTGGGGCGCCCGATGCAGGCCGTGATCAAGGTTCGTCTCGGCAGCCACGACCGAGACGGCGTGCTGGCGTTTCATGAACGGCTCACGCGCATCCCGGGCGTTATCCGAATCTTCCACGTCGCCGGCGCGGACGACTACCTGCTGCACGTCGCCGTCGCGAGCGCGGAGGCGCTGCGCGACCTCGTCCTCGAGCACATCACCCGGCATCCCGGCGTCGTGCACACCGAAACCCAGCTCGTTTTTGAGGTGCTGGATGGCCCCGGCGTGCTCGGCGAACCCGCGGACGTGCGGTCATGACCGCCGTTCTCGTTCTGGGCGGCACTGGCTGGCTGGGCAGTCGACTCGTGGATGCGCTGCTCACCACGGGCGCGGAGGTCACCTGCCTCGCGCGCGGCTCCTCACCGCCGCCCGCTGGTGCGCACCTGATCCCCCGCGACCGTGCCGCCGACGACGTATACGACGCGGTGCTCCGCGACTGGGATGCGATCGTCGACCTCACGTCGAATCGCCATCACGGGGTGCGTGGGCTTGAGGCCCTTGCTGGCCACGCGGGCCACTGGC
>DASSWY010000049.1:0-2028 GCA_035704325.1 Microcella sp.
GCGTGCTGAACGACCCGACGGTGAACTTCTGGAAGGCGATCGGCAACTCGATCATCGTGTCGACGGTCGTCGCCGCGAGCGTCGTCTGGTTCTCAACGCTCGCCGGCTTCGCGTTCGCGAAGCTGCGGTTTCGCGGCAAAAACGGGCTGCTCGTGTTCGTCATCGCGACGATGGCGGTGCCGACCCAGCTCGGCGTCGTGCCGCTGTTCATCGCGATGAGCCAGCTGCAGCTCGCCGGCACGCTCGGCGCCGTGATTCTGCCCGCGATCGTCAGCGCGTTCGGGGTGTTCTGGATGACGCAGTACCTCTCGCAGGCGCTGCCGTACGAACTCATCGAGGCGGCCCGCGTCGACGGGGCCAGCATGATTCGCACCTTCTGGTCGGTCGCGCTGCCGGCCGCGCGCCCCGCCGCGGCGATGCTGGGCCTGTTCATCTTCATCGCGACGTGGACGAACTTCTTCTGGCCGTTCATCGTGCTCGACCGGCAAGACCCGACGCTGCCCGTCGCTCTGTCGCTGCTGCAGAGCAACTACTTCGTCGACTACTCGATCGTCATGGCGGGCGTGCTGCTGTCGACGATTCCACTGTTGATTCTGTTCGCCGTCGCCGGCCGCCACCTGGTCAGCGGCATCATGCAGGGAGCTGTTAAGGGATGACCCTCGTAACCCCCGCGCCGCAGGGCGCGTCCTCGATCGCGCGCGCGTTCCCCACCGACTTCCGGTTCGGGGTGGCGACGGCCGCCTACCAAATCGAGGGCGCCACCGACCGCGACGGCCGAGGCGACGCGATCTGGGATGCCTTCGCGCGCATCCCGGGAGCCGTCGTCGGTGGCGAAGACGGGTCGCGCGCCTGTGAGCACTACGACCGCTACCGCGACGACGTGGCGCTGATGCGCGAGCTCGGCGTCGACACCTACCGCTTCTCGACCTCGTGGGCGCGGGTGCAGCCCGACGGGCGCACCGCGAACGCGCAGGGCCTCGACTTCTACTCGCGCCTCGTCGACGAGCTGCTCGCCGCCGGCATCACGCCGTGGCTGACCCTCTACCACTGGGACCTGCCGCAGGCGCTCGAAGAGGCCGGCGGCTGGCCCGCGCGCGACACGGCGTACCGCTTCCGTGACTATGCGCTCGCGGTGCACGACGTGCTCGGCGACCGCATCGAGCACTGGACGACGCTCAACGAGCCGTGGTGCTCGGCGTTTCTGGGCTACCTCTCGGGCGAGCACGCTCCCGGCCGTCAAGAGCCGCAGGCCTCGCTCGACGCGGCCCACCACCTGCTGCTCGGCCACGGCCTGACGATTCAGGCGCTGCGCGAGCGGGATGCCGCGCTGAAGCTCGGCGTCACCCTCAACATGACGGTGCCCGACCCGGTTGACCCGAGTCACCCGGGCGACGTTGACGCGGCCCGCCGCATCGACGCGCAGCACAACCGCCTCTTCATCGACCCGATCGTGCGGGGCGCGTACCCGAGCGACCTCATCGACGACCTCGCCGCGCTCGAGCTGTCGCTGCCGGTCGAGGAGGGCGACCTGGCGATCATCGGCTCGCCGATCGACGCGCTCGGCATCAACTACTACCACGGTGGCGCGCTCAGCGACCGGCCCGACCCCTCGGCCGGGCTCTCGACCGCGGCGCCGAGCGAACGGCCGAAGCTGTCACCGTTCCCCGCCGCCGAGGGCGTGCACTGGCACTCGCGCCAGCTACCGACCACCGCGATGGGCTGGGAGGTGCAGCCCGAGGGCCTCACCCGCCTGCTGAATCGCGTGCACACCGAGTACACGAAGGACGCGGGCATCGAGCTCTACGTCACCGAGAACGGCGCGGCCTACACCGACGTCGTCGAGGCTGACGGCAGCGTCAACGACGTCGAGCGCGCCACATTCCTCGACGCGCACCTCGCCGCCGTGCTCGACGCGATCGACGCCGGCACCCCCGTGCACGGCTACTTCTACTGGTCGCTCATGGACAACTACGAGTGGGCGTGGGGCTACGACAAGCGCTTCGGGCTCGTTCGCGTCGACTACGAGAC
>DASSWY010000220.1:0-4207 GCA_035704325.1 Microcella sp.
CGAAGGGGGCGCCCGTCAGCTAGCGCTGTGGGGGGCGACCCGCGGCTGCGTCCTCGCAGCCTCGGGAGATCGGGGGATGCCCGCGGCGGCGCGCGCGCATCCGTTTCTGGTGCGCGGTCATCGCGCCCCTGCCGCCTCGGCGGTCGTCTCGACGCCGTGCACGTCGGCGAGATACGCCGCCGCGTGAGTGATCTGCGCCTCGCGCTCGTCGGCGCTCCAGCCGAGAACGTCAGCGGCGATGTCGGCGAGCTCGGCGAGCACGCTTCCGGTGACGGCGCCGACGAACGCCATCGAGGTTCGGCGCAGCACGATGTCGGTGAGTCGCACGACCTGCTCGGTGGCAATCAGGTGGGCGATCTCGGCGCGCGTGTACTCGGGAGCCGAGGCGAGCGGGGTGTCGTCCGCCGCAGCAAAGCTCGCGATCATGGCCTCAGCGCTCGTGCCGTAGCGGTCGAGCAGGGTGGCCGCGCGCTCGCGACCGATCACGGCGCCGTGCGTCGTCAGCCACGCATCCCGCTCAGAATCGGTCGTAGGGTAGCCGACGGCGCCGCCGATGAGACGGCCGTCAGTCGACACCACGCGGTCGACACCGAGAATGTCGAGCACCTGGTTACTCAGCTGCTCGCCGAGGGCCCGGAAGGTGGTCCACTTGCCGCCGACGAGGCTGAGCACGGGCGTGCCGTGCAGTTCGCCCTTCTCGACGCGGTAGTCGCGGGAGATCTGGCCAGTCGAGTCGGCATCTTGGCGAGGCAGGGGGCGAACGCCCGAGAAGCGGAACACGATCTGCGATCGGTCGACGGCGATCGAGGGGAAGACATGCTTGACGAGGTCGAAAAAGTAGTCGACCTCCTCCTCGGTGCAGCGGATCGGCTCGTTCATGTCGTGCTCGAGGTCGGTCGTGCCGAGCAGCACGCGACCCTTCAGCGGGTAGATGAGCACGATGCGGCCATCGGTGAATTCAAAGAAGATCTCGCGGCCGTTGCACGCCTCGTAGAGCTCGGGGTGGTCGAGCACGACGTGCGAGCCCTTCGTGCCGCCCATGTAGCGCGAATCGTTGCCGAGGGCCTCGTTGGTGAGGTCGGTCCAGGGGCCTGAAGCGTTCACGACGAGCGTGGCCGTGAGGTCGAACTCGTCACCCGTCGTGACATCGCGCAGCCGTACGCCGTTCTCGGTCATGTCGACCGCTTCGACGTAGTTCGCTGCACGGGCGTTGTCGCCGGCCGCGAGGCCGTCGTACAGCACGTCGAGGGCGAGACGCTCGGGGTCGTGCATCGAGGCGTCGTAGTAGGTCGCGGTGTACTTCACGTCGTCGCGCAGTTTCGGCAGCAGCTCTTTCGACGCTTTCGCGCCGCGGAACTGGTGCCGCGGTACCCGACCGCCGTCACGCGAGAACGTGTCGTACATCGTGAGGCCGGCCTTGATGAGCACCGCACCGCGCTCTTTCTTCGCGCCGCCCTTCCAGCCGATGAAGCGGAACGGCGCCGAGAGGATGCTCGAAAACGTCGAGAAGATCGGGATCGTCGTCGGCAACGGACGCACGTAGTGCGGGGCGAGCCGCAGCAGCGCGTTGCGCTCGTGCACCGACTCTTGGACGAGGCGGAATTCGCCGTTCTCGAGGTAGCGAATGCCGCCGTGAATCATGTGCGACGAGGCCGCTGATGCGCCCGACACGTAGTCGTCTCGCTCGACGAGCACGACGTTGATGCCCTGCAGGGCGAGGTCGCGGAAGGTGGCGATGCCGTTGATTCCCCCGCCGATGATGAGTACGTCGGCGGTCGGGCGCTCGCGAAGAGCGGCGACGGCGGAGCGGGGGGCTGACGTCGGTGTCGGCATGCGGATCGACCTCGAATCTGCGAGTGGGGGGCGGTGTGCCTTGCGTCAATGGTCGTCACGCCGCAGACTCGACGGCAAACAAACTGCACAAACGTGCATCTGGGAGGTAACTGAGTGAACTCCACGACTGGGGCGAGTGCGCGCGCCAGAGCGGCCGTGAGAGCCGCCCACCTCTACTACCTGCAGGACTGGACGATGGACGCGATCGCCCGCGATTTGCGCACGTCGCGATCGAGCGTTTCCCGTTTACTTTCGTACGCTCGCGAGGTCGGGCTCGTCGATATTCGGGTGCGGTCCCTTGCCGAACTCACGGCGAGGGACGAGGAGGAGCTCGGCAGACGGTTCGGTCTCACCGCGCGCGTCGTGGCGATGCCCGCTACTGTCGCCGGCGCCGACCGTCAAGAGGCCGTCGCGGCCTACGCTGCACGTTTTCTCAGCACCGTATTCGACTCGAACATGACCCTCGGCGTCGCCTGGGGCTCAACCATGGGGTCGATTAGCAGGCACATCGTGCCAAAAGAGACCCACAACAGCGACATCGTGCAACTGAACGGTGCGGGCAACCCCCACACGACCGGCATCGATTACGCGTCCGAGATCCTGCGGCGGTTTTCGGAGGCCTACTCGGCGAGACTGCAGCAGTTTCCGGTTCCGGCGTTCTTCGACTCGGCCGAGACGCGCGAGATGCTGTGGCGCGAGCGCTCGACCCGCCGCGTGCTCGAACTGCAGTCGCACCTCGACATCGCCCTGTTCGGCATCGGCTCGCCCTTCGCGAACATCCCCAGCCACGTCTACATCGGCGGCTACCTCGACGATGATGACTACCGCTCGCTCGAACGGCAGGGCGTGATCGGCGACGTCGCGACCGTCTTCTTCCGACCAGACGGGTCATCGAACGGCATCGAGCTGAACCGGCGCGCGACCGGGCCAGACTTCGACACGCTGCGGCGCATCCCCCGGCGCATTTGTGTCATTGCCGACGTGTCGAAGCTGCCCGCGTTGCACGGGGCACTGCGCGCCGGTCTCATCACCGACCTCATCCTCGACGATGGGAGCGCGAAAGAACTGCTGGAGCGGGTCGAGGAGTTCCCAGCCACCGTCCGGGAATAACCCAGGGCGCACCCTGTTGGATACTCTGATAGCTGTAACGCGCTCCGGGGTCGGTGAAAATCCGAGCCGGCGGTCATAGTCCGCGACCCGGCGCCGCGCATCCATCAGGATGCACGGGGTCGGTTGAGCCGGTGAAATTCCGGCACCGACGGTGAAAGTCCGGATGGGAGGAGCGCGCGTGTACGGGCGCTCGCGCCTGCGCACGCGACCCCGGATGCGCCCGACTGAGTAGAGGCCCCGGGATGACCACCACCGCGCACCGCGCCCCAGACACCGCCATCGAGGCGGCCATGCGGCGCGCACTCGCGATTGCGGTCAATGGCCCGGCCACCGGCGTCAACCCGCAGGTGGGCTGCGTGCTGTTGGATGCGCGCGGCGAGACCGTCGCGGAAGGCTGGCATCGCGGTGCGGGCACCCCGCACGCCGAGGTCGACGCTTTGTCGCAGCTCGCCGATGCCGCGGGCCTCACCGCCGTCGTGACGCTTGAGCCCTGCAACCACACGGGCCGCACCGGCCCCTGCGCCGAGGCGTTGATCGCCGCCGGCGTCGCCCACGTTGTGTACGCGGTGGCTGACCCCGGCGTCGTCGAGGGCGGCGGCGCCGAGCGCCTGCGCGCCGCTGGTGTCGGCGTGACCGGCGGCGTGCTCGCCGACGAGGCCGAAGAACTGCTGCGGCCGTGGCTCGTGAGCGCGCGGCTCGGGCGGCCATTCGTCACGGTGAAGTGGGGATCGACCCTCGACGGTCGCGCTGCCGCCGCCGACGGCACCAGTCAGTGGATCACGGGCGCCGCCGCGCGCCAGCGCGTGCACGAGCAGCGCGCCGCGCACGACGCCATCGCGGTCGGCACCGGCACCGTGATCGCCGACGACCCCAGCCTGACGGCTCGCGGTGACGGCGGCGAACTGCTGCCCGCGCAGCCGATTCCCGTCGTGTTCGGCGAGCGCCCCGTGCCCCACGGTGCCCTGCTGCGCCAGCACCCCGCCGGGCTCATCGAGCTGGGGCACCGCGACATTCCTCGGGCGCTCGACGAACTGTTCGCGCGCGGCATCCGAAGGCTGTTTGTGGAGGGCGGCCCGACGCTCGCGAGCGTGTTCATTCGCGCCGGCCTCGTCGACGAGTACCTCATCTACCTCGCCCCGCTGCTGCTCGGCGGCCCGAAGACGGCGATCGACGACCTCGGAATCGCGACCATCCGCGACGCGCGCCACCTCAGCATCCACCGAATCGACACCCTGGGCGACGACCTGCTCGTCGTGGCCCGCCC
>DASSWY010000252.1:0-5508 GCA_035704325.1 Microcella sp.
TGGAGGTTCTTCGTCAGGAAGCTGGCGGTGATCATGCGAACGCGGTTGTGCATCCAGCCGATGTGCCAGAGCTGGCGCATGCCGGCGTCGACGATCGGAATGCCGGTGCGCCCCTTCTGCCAGCGATCGATTCCGGCTTCACCGGGGTCGTTCCACGGGTAGGCGTCGAACTCGCGGCGGTAGTTGACGGTGGCGAGCTCGGGGTTGTGAAACAGCAGGTGGTACGAGAACTCGCGCCAGCCCAGCTCGCTCAAGAACTTGGCGCGGTTCTTGCCGGCCTGACCCGAGATGTCGGCCTGCAGTCGGTGCCACACCTCAAACGGGCTGACCTCGCCGAAGCGCAGGTGCGGGCTGAGCTGGCTCGTGACGTCGAGGTCGGGCTCGTCGCGTCGGTGGTACTGCGCGAGGCGGTCCTCGGCGAGCTGCTTGAGGCGCTCCTGCCCGCCGGCCGAGCCGGGGGTCCACTCGTCGCGCATGCCCCCGGCCCAGTCGGGCGCGCTCGGCAGCAGGTTCCAGTCGTCGAGCTGGTCGCCGTCGACGGAGCGACCCGGGATGCTCGTGGGCGCATCCAGCGGAGCCCGCGGTTCGTCGCGCGCGAGGCACGACTTCCAGAACGGCGTGAACACTCCGTACGGCCCGCCCGAGCCGGTCTTCACGGTCCACGGTTCGAACAGCAGGGTGGCGGCGTGGCTGACCGCCTCGATGTCGCGATCTTTGAGCGCGGACTTGAGGCGCGCATCCACCTCGCGGGCTTTTCCGTAGCGCCGGTTCCAGTGCACGGCGGAGGCGCCGGTCTCGTCGACGAGCCCCATGACGACCTTCTCGGCGGGCCCGCGGCGCAGGGTGAGCGAGGCGCCGAGCGCGTCGAGCTCGGCGGCGAGGGCGGTGAGGCTGTGGTGCAGCCACCAGCGGCTGGCGGCTCCGATTGGCCGCACCTCGGGGCTCTCGTCGTCGAGCACGTACACGACGACGACGTCGCGACCCCGCTCGACGGCGGCGGTCAGCGCGGGGTTGTCGGCGACCCGCAGGTCGTCGCGCAGCCAGACAACGGTCGGGGAGCTCTCAGCGGCCATGCCGAGAACGTTAGGGCGACAGCCCGAAAGAACGCCCCGACTCGGGGCGCAATTCGAGGATGCTCAGGCGCCCGCGTCGCGCAGCTTCCGGCACAGCGCGGTCAGTTGCTCGAGCTCGTCGGCGTCGAGGGCTCCACCGACGCGGCGCGCGATCGAGTCGGCGTGCGCGACGGCCACGCGGCGGAAGAGGGCGTAGCCAGAGTCGGTGAGCGTGACGATGGTGCCCCGCGCATCCTTCGGGTCGGTCTGTTTGGTGACGAGCGCGCGGCTGGTCAACCGGTCGATGAGGCGGCTGACGCTCGGCTGGCTGAGCAGCAGATGCGGGATCAGATCGCGGATGCGCATGCTGCGTTCGGGCGCGCGGCTCAGGTTGAAGAGCACGTCGTACTCGGTGAACGAGATCTCGGTCGTCGGGAACTCGGCACTCAGCTGGCGCAGCACCGAGACCTGGGCGCGGAAGAGCGCTTCCCACGCATCCACGGCAACCGACTTGTCCACCATGGGCTAACTCTATTCACCCGCATGGGTAATCGCGATCCATCGCGCGACGGATTGTCACAAACGCGCGAGAGGTCCCTGGGCGGCGTCAGCGGGAGGTGTGGGAAAAAGTCGCGGTTAACGTGATTGAGGCCCGACCGTCGAGGCAAACGGTCGGGCCTCTCCCTTGCACCAAGAGTGTCCTGCAATCACATGTTGCGTCCCTCGCCACAGCAAACGATTGACGCTGAGATCAATGTATAACGACGAGGTAACGGTGTCTAGTTACCGCATCGTTATTCTTCGATGAATCTGCTGAAAGCGGATGCGCACCTCCGATCTCGACGAACTCGCGTCGACGTCGGGTTCAGGCGACCCCGCGATGATGGGGCTATGCCCTCCGTTCCGGCCGACCCCGCCGCCGCCCGCCTCGCCGAGGCGCTCGCCGCGCCCGCCGCATCGACCCGCCAGCAGGCCGCGCTGACCGCCGGCACGCACCCGCGCGACTCGTATGTGCCGGTGCTTGTCGCCCAGTGCGCGATCGACACCGACCTGACCGTGCGCGAGACGCTCACGTGGGCGCTGTTGCGTCAGGACCCCGATGTATCGCTCCCGGCCCTCACCGCCGAACTCGCTTCATCGAACACGCAGGCGCAGAGTCAGGCGCTGCACACCCTGTCGAAAATCGGCGACGGGCGCGCCTGGCCGGCAATCACCCCCGAGCTGATCGACAACCCCGATCTCGGCGTCGCCCGCACCGCCTGGCGTGCGGCCAGTCGGCTCGCCCCTGAGGGCGAGCGAGCCGCCCTCGCCGAGACGCTCACCACGCACCTCGGCGTCGGAGACTGGCCCGTGCAACGCGCCCTCACCGACGCCCTGCTCTACCTGGGTGAGGCCGCGGCCCCGGCGCTCGCGGATGCGGCTCAGGCTCCCGACCCGCACGCGCGCGCCCACGCCCTCGCGACGACAGCGATGGGCGCCGACGACTCCCTGGGCTTCGACGTCGCGATCGACACCGCCCTCCGGCAGGTCAGCAACGCGCGCCGCGATTAACTGGGCACGTTTACGCGCGCGCGTTTTTCACCGGCGAGAAAAGGGCGATAGCAGCGGCAACCGCGAACAGTGAGGCGACGATCCAGATCGCCGTTTGCTCTCCGAGTAAGCCCGCAAGGGCCCCGCCGATAATGGCTCCGACGGCCGCTGCAGTGCGATTGACAGCGCGTCCGGTCGCATTCACCCGTCCGAGCAGGTGATCGGGCACTGAACGCTGGCGGTAGCTCATCTCGCTCGGATTCTCGGCTCCCGCCGCCACTCCTCCCGCGGCGAGAGCCACGAACAGGATCGCTGTCCCGACGGCAGGTTCGAAGCTGGGGACAAGCGCGACGATGATCCACACGAGTGGATAGCTCATCCGAGCACCGGTAATGGTGCGTCCCTCCCCGAACCGAGTCCCCAACCGCTCCGCGATGCTGGCTCCCAGCAGTGTTGCAGCGCCCGTGACCGAGACGAGCGCCCCGAACACGATGGGGCTGAGGTCCAACGTTCGAAGCGCGAAGAGGGAAAGCACCGTGACCGAAGCCGCGTTAGCGACAAACCACACGTGCGTTGACAGAAACAGGGGGCGGAGAACCGGATGCCCATAGGCGGCGCGCCACCCTTCTCTCATATCGGGGAAGAGGCGGGCGCCGCGTTGCCTCGGCGCTTCCGTCACGCGAAGGCTCGCGATGACGACCGCATCCGTGAGGTATGTCACCACGCTGGCGACGATGGCCAGTGGTGCGCCAAGCCATTGCACGAGTAGGCCAGCGAGGCTCGGTCCTGCCGTGAGCGCCGCCGCTTCCCCCTGATCGAGCTGCGCGTTCGCCCGCAGGAGCCGCGCCGGTTGAACGATCTGCGGCAAGAGCGATTGGGACGCCGCGAAACCGAACACCGAAAAAGCACCGAACGCGACGAGCAGAACAACAAGGCTCGCGATCGTGAGGCTGCCCGCGAGCCACAGAATTGGCATCACGGCCAGGCAGAGCGCACGCCCCAAACTTGCGACGATCAGTGTGGTGCGACGGGGCCAACGGTCAACATACACACCGGCAACGAGCCCGAGCACCGCATACGGCACAAACTGCGCCGCGTTGACGACACCGACGAGAACGGCGTCCGCCTCCAACTCCACGACCACCAGCACGGGGAGTGCAACACCGAGAGCCGTTTGGCCGAATGTGCTCACTGTCGAGGCAGCCCAAAACCGCCTGAATGGCCCCTTCGACGTTGATTCAGGCGCCATCACCTCAGTATGGCCTCGTGCGTTCTTCCGTTGGGGAATCCACAGCCCTCACGAGTACCTTTTTCGGTGTGCCGAAAAATCAGCGTCGGATGCTCGCGGTCGCGACCGCCGCGCTCGTCGCGCTGGCGGGCGGGTGCGCGCCGAGCGGCGGCTCCGAAACGGGCGCGGACGAGGCGGGCACAGCATCCACCGCCCCGGACGGCGCGAACAAACCGCTCGTCCTCACGACCTTCACCGTCATCGCCGACATGGTGCGCGAGGTCGCCGGCGACCGCGTCGAGGTGCGCTCGGTGACCCGCCCCGGCGCCGAGATTCACGGCTACGAGCCGACGCCTGGCGACCTGCGGCAGGCGCGCGGCGCCGACCTCGTGTTCGAGAACGGCCTCGGACTCGAGGCGTGGTTCGCCCAGTTCATCGCCGACGTCGACGCTCCGGCCGTCACCCTCAGCGACGGCCTCGACCCCGTGCCGATTGCCGAAACCTCCGAGGCGAACCCCCACGCGTGGATGTCTCCGCTCGCCGGCCAGCACTACGTCAAGCGCATCGCCGACGCCCTCACCGAGCTCGACCCCGCCGGGGCCGACCACTATGCCGAACGCGCCGCCGTCTACTCTTCCGAGCTCGACGCCGTCGCCGCCGAGCTCGCCGCCGCCCTCGACGCGGTGCCACCCACCGAGCGCGTGCTCGTCAGCTGCGAGGGAGCCTTCTCGTACCTCGCCCGCGACCTCGGACTCGACGAGGCTTACCTCTGGCCCGTCAACGCCGACCAGCAGGCCACCCCGCGCCGCGTTGCCGCCGTCATCGACACCGTGCGCGAGCGCGAGGTGCCCGCCGTGTTCTGCGAGTCGACCGTGTCGAATGAGCCCATGCTTCAGGTCGTCGCCGACACCGGCAGCCGCTACGGCGGCACGCTCTACGTCGACTCCCTCTCCGACACCGACGGCCCCGTGCCCAGCTACCTCGCGCTGCTGCGACACGCGGCCGACACGATCGCGGCGGGCCTGACCGAGACCCGGCCGACCGGATCGGGGCCGGCCTCGTGAGCGCGACCGCGAGCATCCGCCTTGACGCGGTGACGGTGCGCTACGGCGCCGTCACCGCCCTCGACGACGTCTCGGTCGCGATCGCGCCGGGCGCCGTCACGGCGCTGGTCGGGATGAACGGGGCCGGCAAATCGACGCTCTTCGGCGCGATCACGGGTCGCCTCCGGCCCCACCGAGGCCTGGTCGAGGTGCTCGGTGGCACCGCCGACGCCGCGCGCCGCGCCGGACGCGTCGCCGTCATGCCGCAGAGTGACGGGGTCGACGCCGACTTCCCCCTCACCGTCGCCGACGTTGTGGCGCAGGGGCGGTACGGCCGCCTCGGGCTCACCCGCCGACTGAAGCCCGCCGACCGCGCCGCCGTCACTGACGCGCTCGCCCGCGTGCAGTTGAGCGAGCTTGCCGAGCGGCCGATCGGGGCGCTGTCGGGCGGTCAGCGCCGCCGCGCCTTCGTCGCCCGGGCGCTCGCGCAAGAGGCCGACGTGCTGCTGCTCGACGAGCCCTACGCCGGGGTCGACGTCGTCAGCGAGCAGCTCATCGCCGACGTGCTCGCCGAGCGCGCCGCCGCCGGGGCCACCGTGCTCGTGTCGACCCACGACCTCGCGACCCTCGGCGACCGCGCCGACCGCGTCGTGCT
>DASSWY010000342.1:0-4786 GCA_035704325.1 Microcella sp.
GCGAAGAAGTAGCGCGCGGCCGCGTTCTGGAACGCGAGCAAGCCCGCGAAGAGGCTCGTGATGACGAGCACGCCCATGGCGAGGGTGAGCCAGCCACCGACGTACTGCTCGGTGAGCCCGAAGAGCACGCCGGCCGGGTCGCCGAGACCGCCCGAGAGCTCGAGCACCTGGTCGACGACCTGGCTCGCGCCCATGCCCGTCACCATCGCGAACGAGACGATCGCGAACAGCAGGCTGATGACGCCGATTGACACGTAGGTCGCGATCGGCACGGTGCGCTTCGGGTTTTTCGCCTCTTCGCCGTAGATGGCCGTGGCCTCAAAGCCGATGAAGCTGGCGAACGCGAAGGCAAGGGCGATGCCCGCGGTACCGGCGAAGCCGCCCGCAAACACCTCGGTGGGGCTGAACGAGGCGGCGAGGTTCCAGCCCTCGGGGCCGCCGTTGGCGAGCATCGCGATGCCGGCCACGAGCAGCACGAGCAGCTCGAGGGCGAGCATCACGCCGAGCACCTTCGCGCCGACGTCGACGCTCAACAGCGACAGGGCGCTGACGAGTACCCACACGCCGATCGACCACACGAACCAGGGCGCGTCGACGCCGAGGCCGCTCGCGAAGCCCGAGACGACGACCCCGAAAAAGCCGTAGATCGCGAGCTGAATCGTGAGGTAGGCGAGCAGCGCCGCGAACGCCGAGGCGACGCCGGCGTTCACGCCGAGCCCCTTACCGACGTAGGCGAAGAACGCGCCCGAGTTGGTGACGTGGCGGCTCATGGTCGCGTAGCCGACCGAGAAGAGCAGCAGGGTGAGGCCGACGGCAAGATACGCGCCGGGCACGGCGGCGCCCGTGCCGAGCAACATGGCGACGGGAACGGCGCCCGTGATGCCGATGAGCGGCGCCGAGGCGGCCACGACGAAGAAGACGATGCCGACGACGCCGAGGCGGCCGCGGCGCAGCCCACCCTCGGAATGATCGGTGGCCGAACGGTGGTCGGCGCGGTCGGGCGTGGGGGTGGATTGATCGGACATAGCTCTTCCCTAACTCCTCATTGAGCGGAAAATCGTTTGGGTCAAAACGATGTGCGATTAGCGTGGCGGATGCGCGGGGCCGCGTCAAGCATCCGAACGCACCGATATCGCCGCGTGGCGGGGGCGGGTCGCTGTCGACGACGGGGTATGTGATGGCGGATGCGCATCCGGCGAAATTGCCTATCGTTTGTTTCCGAATGAATCGCTACGCTGAGGGAATGGCTGACCTCACCGGCTTCATGGCCCCGAAAACCCCCAGCGGCGCGAGCGCGATCGTGCCCGACATGCCCTGGTACTACTCCGGAACGCTGCTCACCGCCGAGTACCGCACCGACCCCGCGAACGTCGCCGCGCTGCTGCCCGAGGGGCTCGAACTCGCCGACGACGACCCGGGCGCCGTCGCCCTGATCTGGGCCGACTGGCAGTCGTGCTCGGCGTCGGGCGCCGAACTGCTCGACCCGCAGCGCTCGCAGTACCTCGAAACCTTCGCCGTCGTGCGCGTGAAGCACGAGGGCGTGACGTACACGCGCTGCGTCGCCATCTGGGTGACGAAAGACTTCGCGATCGCCCGCGGGTGGTTCCAGGGCTACCCGAAGAAGCTCGGCTCGATGGCCGTGACGCGCGTCATGAACGTGGGCCGCGCCGCGCCGCGACTCGCGCCGGGCGCTCGCATTGGCGCGTCGCTCGCCGCCTACGACCACCGCCTCGCCTCGCTCGTCGTCACGCTCGAGGCCGAGAGCGACACGAACGGCTTCGTCAACGGCCACCCCATGCTGCACTCGCGCTGGATGCCGTCGATCACCCCGGGCGCCGGCAACTCGCTCGACCAGCTCATCACCATGAGCACGACCGACGCCGAAATCGGAGCCACCTGGCGCGGCGACTTCGAACTCGAGCTGTTCGACTCGCCGTGGGACGAACTCGCGTCGATCCTGCCGATGCACGAGAAGATCGGCGCGTACTACCGCGAGGTCGGCGTGACGTTCAACGGGGGGACGCTCGTGCACGACCAATCGAACCCGGCGGTGTAGGCGACCGCCTCACGAGACGTGAAATGGGGATGCGCGTGATGCGCGCATCCCCGTCGTCGTCAGACTGGGGGTCGTGTCTGAAAACCACGGCGTCCACATCCGACCAGCACTGCTGAGTGACGCAGGCCACGTGTGGCCGCTCGTCCGCGATTTCGGGCCTGGGGTCGCCGCGGAGCGCGCGGCATTCGAGGCGAGCTGGCGGGCGGTGGTCGACTCGCCCATATCGCTCGTGGCGGTGGCCGTCGCCGGGCGAGCCGACGGCGCCATCGTGGGCTACGTGCTCGCACACCTTCATGCGAGCTTCCTCGCCAACCGCGTGGTCGCCTGGGTCGAGGAGGTCGCCGTATCCGAGCATCACCGACGAGAGGGCGTCGGCCGCGAGCTGATGACCCACGCCGAGAACTGGGCGCGTGCGGAAGGCGCCGCCCATGTGGCCCTTGCGAGCCGGCGATCTGGCGCCTTCTACGCGGCTCTCGGTTACGAGGATGCGGCCGTTTTCTACAAGCGCCCGCTTGTGTAGGCGAGCGCCTCGCGTAACCCAGGTTCCGCGCCATGTCGAGACGCGCATCCCGAGTGGTACCGTATCTGGTACCAGATGGAGGTGCACCGTGGCGGCAATCAGCGCATCCGAAGCACGCAAGACGCTCTTCGGCATCATTCAGCAGGTGAACGACGACCACGCGCCCGTCGAAGTGGTGTCGAAGCACGGCAACGCCGTCATCCTCTCGAAGGCTGACTACGACGCGATGACCGAGACCGCGTACCTGCTGCGCAACCCAGCGAACGCCGAGCGCCTCCTGGCCTCCATTGACCGCGCGCGCCGGGGAGATTTCGAGCAGCACGAGCTCGTCGAGCCGTGAGTCGCACCCTCGCCTTCGATGCGCATGGGTGGGAGGACTACGTCTACTGGCAGGGCCAAGACCGCAAGACGCTGAAGCGCATCAACACGCTCATCACCGACGTGTTGCGCGACCCCTTCGCCGGGATCGGAAAGCCGGAGCCACTCAAGCACGTGCTGTCGGGCGCCTGGTCTCGCCGCATCGACGACACCAACCGGCTCGTGTACTACGTCACCGACGAGCACATCGTGATCTTGCAGGCGCGGGCGCACTACTAGAGGTCCAGACAGCACCCACGCCTCCTCGACTACAGGTCAAGGAAGTACTCCTTGACCTCCCACTCGGTGACCTCGTCGGGCAGCTCGGCGCCGACCGCCCCGGTGAAGCGCTCGATCTCGTCGCGCTTCATCACCTCGAAGACGTCGACCAGCGGGCCGCCCATCAGCTCGATGAGCCGCTCGTCGGCGCGCAGGGCGTCGAGCGCGTCACCGAGGGTCATCGGCAGCACGGGGCGCGACTCGTCCTCGTAGGCGTAGCCGACGCTCGCGGCGGGCGGCTCGAGCTCGCGGCGGATGCCGTCGAGGCCGGCCGCCAGCAGCGCGGCGGTCATCAGGTAGGCGTTCGCGGCACCATCGCCCAGGCGGATCTCGAGGCGAGTGCCGCCGCCGCGCTCCGGCGGGATGCGCACCATCGCGCTGCGGTTGTCGAGGCCCCAGTTGGCGCGGTAGGGCGCGAGCGTGTCGGGCCCGAGGCGGCGGAAGGCGTTCACCGTCGGGTTGCAGATCGCCACAAGGGCCGGGGCGTGCTCCATGATGCCGGCGATCATGTGGCGGGCGGTCGTGCTCAGACCGTCGGGCGCGGAGGCGTCGTGCATCAGGTTCTCACCCGTGGGGCTCTCTACCGACAGGTGCAGGTGGAATCCGCTGCCGCCCTCGTCGCTCCACGGTTTGCCGGCGAAGGTGGCGGCCTGGCCAAGACGGGCGATGACGTCCTTCACGCCGGCCTTGAGCATCCAGATGCGGTCGCACGCGTCGAGCGCCTCGCTGTGCCAGATGTTGATCTCGTACTGGCTGGGGCTGAACTCGTGGTTGCCCGCGAACACGCCGATGCGCAGGCGGTCGAGCATGCGCAGCAGGTGCAGGAAGGTGCCCTTCGGGTCGACCGTCGCGCCCGAGGTGTAGACGCGGCCCGAGGGGTTGATCGCGCGGCGGTAGCTGCCGTCATCGTTGACGTCAGCGATGTAGAACTCGAGCTCGGGGCCGGCGACCGGCACGAGGCCGAGCGCCTTGTACTCGTTCACCATGCGCTCGAGCAGCGTGCGCGGGGCCAGCTCGTTCGGCGTCATGTCGGGGTTGTTGGCGCCGGCGACGACGTAGGCGACGCCCGGCTCCCACGGCAGGGCGCGCCATGTCTCGGGCACGATCTGCGTCACAAAGTCTTCGAGGCCGTTGCTCAACACGTCGGCGCCGTCGAGTACGCCGCCCTGCGTCGTCGTCACCCACACGCCCTGGCAGAAGGTCGGGCCCCCGTGGTGGATCTTGTCGAGCTCGCTCACGAGCAGATCCTTCGAGCGGATCGTGCCGATGATGTCGGCGTAGATCACGCGAAGCACGTCGATCTCGGCGGCGATGAGCTCGCTCTGCATGTTGGCGAGACTGTGCGTCATGGTGCGACTCCCTTGTGGCACTCGTGGCGTTCTGGGCGGTAAGCCGCGGCGACGGGTCGGGTCGTCGCGGGCGCGCCCTGGCGAATCGTCACTGATTCGTTCGTAAACAAACGATACTGTAGCGATGGCGGCGCGTCGATGGGCTGCCACGCCGATTCGCGCATCCGCTGCCCGTATTCGGTGACCGCGATCTCAGCGAGGAGTTCCCGCGATGCGTGCCCTGTT
>DASSWY010000003.1:0-5236 GCA_035704325.1 Microcella sp.
ATGATGATCGTGTCGGTCGGCGGGTCGACGTCGGTGCGCGGGCCCGCCACTTCGGGTTCGAGCACGATGCCGCGCACATCGGGCAACGCGGCGCGAATGCCCGCCTTCACCTCGGTCAGCACGGCAACAACGTCTTTCACGGGCGTGAGCCGACCGAAGCCGAGCGTGGCCGTGACGAGCTGGCCACCCTTGTCGAGCCGGTGCACCACCACCTCGCCAACGGTCTGCACCCCCGGCGTGCCGATGAGCACCTCGCGAATGGCCATCGCCTGGCCGGGGTCGACGGGGCTCGCTGCCGAGCCCGCGGTCGACGTGGTCTCGCGGTCGTCGTGGTCGGTCATTCCGCTTCCTCCCGTTCGAGTGCCCCCAACCTACACTCGTGGCATGAGCGAGCGAGCACCCCTTCCCCCGATCGCGATCATCGGCACCGGCTCGATGGGGGGTGCCATCTTGAGCGGATTGCGGCGGCCCGTCGAGGGCGCAGACCCCGTGCCGGTTCGGGTCACCACCCGTTCCGAGGCATCGGCTGCGGCGCTGCGCGCCGAGGGGGTGGATGCGCGGGCGATCGAGCACGACAGCTCCGCAAACGCGTGGGCCGTTGAGGGGGCCGGCGTCGTCGTGCTCGGCGTCAAGCCCGCGCAGATCGTCGACGTGCTTGCCGAACTCGCGCCGTCTCTCGACGCCGACGCGCTCGTCATCAGCGTCGCCGCGGGCATCACGACCGCCACGATGGAGGCCGCCGCACCGAACCCGGTCGTGCGCGCGATGCCGAACACGCCGTCGCTCGTCGGTCGCGGCGTCACGGGGGTGAGCGCGGGATCTCGGGCGACGGCCGCCCACCTGACACTCGCCGACGACCTCTTCCGACTGGTCGGCACCGTCGTCGAGTTGCCCGAGTCGCAGATCGACGCCCTGTCGACCATCTCAGGCTCGGGCCCCGCCTACGTCTTTCTGCTGGTCGAAGAGTTCACGAAGGCCGCGCAGGCGATGGGCTTCGACGAGGACGTCGCGCGCCTCATGGCCGAGCAGACCTTCATCGGCGCCACGCGTCTGCTCGAGGCGTCGGGCGACGACCCCGAAGAACTGCGTCGCCGGGTCACGAGCCCCAAGGGCACGACCGAGCGCGCGGTCGCCGTGTTGCAGGGTGCCGAGCTCGATCGGCTGTTCGCGCGGGCGGCTGAGGCCGCGCTCGCGCGAGCCCGCGAGCTGGCCGCCGGCAGCTAGTCGTCGAGCGACGCGAAGCGGTCGATGTCGCGCTCGGTGCCCGAGCAGATGATGAGGTCGTGGTTCGAGACCACCGTCTGCTCGGTCGCGTAGGTGAAGGGTTGGCCGGGGCTCTTCACGCCGACCACGGTGATGTTGTACTTCGTGCGCACCTGCGATTCGGTGAGCGACAGCCCGCGAATCGCCTTCGGCGGGTACATCTTGACGAGCACAAAGTCGTCGTCGAACTCGATGAAGTCGATCATGCGGCCAGAGAGCAAGTGGGCGACGCGTTCGCCGGCCTCGCGCTCGGGGTAGATGACGTGGTTGGCGCCAATGCGGGCGAGAATCTTGCCGTGTGACTGGCTGATCGCCTTCGCCCAAATCTGCGGCACCTTGAGGTCGACGAGGTTCGCTGTGATCAACACGCTGGACTCGATCGATGAGCCGGTGGCCACGACGGCGATCGAGAAGTCCTGCGCGCCGATCTGTTGAAGCGCGTCAATCGAGCGGGCGTCAGCCTGCACAGTGTGGGTGATGCGGTCAGCCCACTTCTGCACGAGCACGGGGTCGTCGTCGACACCGAGCACCTCGCGGCCCTGCCGCTGGAGCTGGCCGGCCGTGGCGGCTCCAAAGCGCCCCAGGCCGATCACGATGACGGGGGCGTCGTGCCGAATGCGTTCAACCAACGATGGGCCTCTCTTCTGCTCGGCGGAACAGCTGGCGTCGCTGACTCGCGGCGAGCGCGGCGGCGAGCGTCACTGTACCAACGCGGCCAGCCCACATGGTGGCTGCCAGCGTGTACTTCGCGGCGTCGGGCAGCTCGTTGCTCGTGAGCCCGGTCGACAGGCCGCACGTCGCGAACGCACTGATGACGTCGAACAAGACGTAATCGAGCGGTGCCTTCGTGATGTGCAGCACAATGATCGACGAGGTCGCCACGATCGTCGCGCCCCACAGCACGATCGACACGGATACGCGCAGCACATCGACAGGAATCCGTCGGTCGAATGCCTCCATGTCTTTCACGCCACGGGCTTCCGCGAAGGCGGCCAAGAACAGCACCGCGAGCGTGGTGACCTTGATGCCGCCCGCGGTCGACGCCGAGCCGCCACCAACGAACATCAGCATGTCCATGCCGAGCAGGGTCGAGCCGTTCATGGCGCCCACGTCGATCGGGCTGAACCCGCCCGACCGCGTCATGACCGACAGGAAGAAGGCGTTCAGTGGCCGATCAACGGTCGCCTGTCCGCCAATGGTGCTGCCGTTATTCCACTCAAGCGCGAGGATCAGCAGCGTGCCGAGCACGATCAAGACCAGCGTGGTGAAGAGCGTCAGCTTGGCGTGCACGCCCAGCCGCGCCCGGAACCGCGCGAGGCGGAACAGCGCAAAGATGACCGGAAAACCGACCGAGCCGAGGAAGACACCGACAGCGATCGTCAGCAGCATCCACGGGTCGGAGACAAACTGCTCCATCCCGTCCGTCAGCGGCACGAATCCGGTGTTGGTGAACGCGGACGCCGCGAGGTAGAAGCCCTGCCAAACGGAATCCCAGAGAGAAAGGCCCGCGGTCAGCAGCCGCGGAAAAATCGAGGCGAAGAGTGCGAGCTCGATGACGAGGGTGCTGAGCGCGACGGTGCCGAGCAGCCCACCGATCTCGCCAATGCGAATGGCCTGCGAGTCGTTGCCCGCACCCGAGGTGACCCGCGACTGGCTCGCATCGTTGACGGCCATGAGCTTCGCCCGCAGGCCGAGCCGACGCGACACGATGAGCCCCATCACGCTGGCGAGAGTCAAGACGCCCACGCCGCCGACCTGGAAGGCGAGCAGCACGACACCGTGCCCGAACGCCGACCAGTGGGTCGACATGTCGAGGGTGACCAGCCCGGTGACGCAAATGGCCGAGACGGCCGTGAACAGCGCATCCGCAATGGGCGTTGGTTCGCCGCTCGCGCTCGAAATCGGCAGAGCGAGAAGGGCGGTGAAGATCAGGATCAGCGCCGTAAAGATGACAATCGCGAATCGTGCGGGCGACGACACGAGGTGGCGATCGATAAACGCCTGGATGCGCGCGGTCGTCGACTGGGGAGCAGCGCGCCCCAGCGCGCTCACCCGTCGGCGTTCGGCCATTCTGTGCCTCCTCGGCCCCTGTGGCCGGTCGCCATGGTACTCCCGGCCCCGGCTGAACTAGCCTGGGGACATGGCCGACATCTTTAGCGTGATCGCCGACGCGACGCGACGCGAGCTGCTTCAGCACCTCCTCGATGCGACCCTGTCGCCCGATAACAAGGAAGGCGAGCTGGCGGTCAGTGAATTGGTCGACCGCATGGACGCGACGCAGCCGACGGTGTCCAAGCACTTGAAGGTGCTGCGCGATATCGGTCTCGTGCAGGTGCGTGAAGAAGGTCAGCACCGCTACTACCGACTCGACCCGACGCCGCTCGAAGACGTCGAAGACTGGATGCTTCCCTTCCTCTCCGTCGAGTTCGACGAGGAGGCAGGTGCCGGTGGGGCCGCCTACGCCGCGTGGGCCGGCGCCGATCTCTCGGGAGCCGCCAGCAGTCTCGGTCGGGCGGCCGCAGAAGCCTCACACCAGGCGCGCAGTGTCATTCACGACGCGCAAGAGCGGCTGCACGCGGTCGGTGACAAGCTGCACGGTGCCCAGGAAAAGGTCTCCGGCAAGCTGCCCTGGCGTCGCGACTGAGCGCGCCCTGACCCCCCTTCGGGGTGTCTTTACTTCCGTCACACCAGCCCCTAGCGTTATCACGATGCACGCCTACGGGGCGGTGCCCCGCACGACGAACGGACGACCCATGGCCCGCGATCTCTCCGAGGTTCGCTTCCTCACGGTGGCCGAGGTCGCCGAGATGATGCGCGTGTCGACCATGACGGTCTACCGCATGGTGCACGCCGGCGATCTGCCCGCCATCCGTTTCGGGCGCTCGTTCCGCATCCCTGAATCGGCCGTCGCCGAGGCGATCACGCCGGGCCTCAGCGACGTCGGCTGAGCACCGCACACAGTCGTCGTCTGCGGCGCGCCGTCGCCCTGCGATAGACTCTCCCGGTTATCGACGCGGTTCTGAACGGACCGTGAGTCCGTTCGTTCGCACGACCAGAGGATTTTTATGGGTTCTGTCATCAAGAAGCGCCGCAAGCGGATGGCTAAGAAGAAGCACCGCAAGCTGCTGCGCAAGACGCGTCACCAGCGTCGCAACAAGAAGTAGGGCATCCGCCCAACAGCCAGCGCCTCGCCTTCGGGCGGGGCGCTTCGGCATTAACGCGTGCGTGGGGCGCGCGGCGCTCGCTTAGCGGGCGTCTTTTGCGACCGCGCGCGCTTCGCGACGCACGCGACGACGCTGCGCACGGATGCTCGCCGCACCCGCCGTAATCATCGGCCAGTTCCGCGCGTTCGCGTACCGCTTGAGCGCCGCGTCGGGGTTCACGACGACGCGGTTTCCCGCCAGCTCGAGCAGCGGAATGTCGTTGCGCGAGTCGGAGTACGCCCAACAGTCGTCGAGGTGAGCGTGCTTCTCGAGTGCGAGCTCTTTGGCCGCCAGCGCCTTCTCGGCACCGTGCATGACGTGGCCGAGCAGCTCACCGGTGAAGACCCCGTCGACGTCGCGGATGCGCGTGCCGATGGCCCCCGTGAGCCCAAGGCGCTCGGCGATTACCCGCGCGCACGCCTCCGGCGTCGCCGTGATCAGCCACACCTCGTGACCCTTGTCGAGGTGGTCGCGGGCAAGGCCCACCGTCTCGGGCAGCAGTAGCTTCTCGATGCGGGTCTCGTACGTTTCGATCGCGATCGACTCGAGCTCGGCGATCGTGTGGCCGGCGATCAGCTCGAGCGCCCGATCGCGTACCGCGAGCTGGTGGGCGTGATTCTCGCCGACCGCGATGAAGCGCATCTGCTTCCACGTGAAGCGCACGAGATCGCCGAAGGTGACGTAGCCGCGCTTCCAGGCGGCCCAGCCGAGGTGGTAGACGCTCGCGCCCCGCATCAGGGTGTTGTCGACGTCGAAGAAGGCGATGATCG
>DASSWY010000066.1:0-15482 GCA_035704325.1 Microcella sp.
CGACGAGTACAGCGACTACTCGCCGGCCGGCCTCGAGGCGACCAAGCAGGCCGCGCGGGCAACGCTTGCGGCACTGGAGGCGGCCACCCCCGTTGACGACACTGACCGCGTCACGAAGGTCGACCTGTCGGCCGAGATCCAATTGCAGCTCGATCTGGATGCGGCGGGCTGGGATGCACGCGATCTGAACGTCCTCGCCTCGCCCGCCCAGGGCATCCGCGAAATTTATGACCTCATGCCTACGGCGACGGAAGACGACTGGGCGACCATCTCGCGCAAGCTGACCCGAGTCGCCGGTGCCCTTGAGGGCTACGCCGAGACGCTGCGTCACGGCATCGCGTCGGGCAACACCCCGGCCATCCGTCAGGTGCGCGAGGTGCTCACCCAGGTGCGCACGAACGCCGCCGCCGACGGCTTCTTTCACGAACTGGCCACGAGCGCCGAGGTGTCAGACGCGCTGAAGGCCGACCTGGCCGAGGGTGCCCGCCAGGCCGCCGAGGGCTACGCCCGCTTCGGCGACTTCCTCGAGAACGAGCTCGCGCCGGCCGCTCGCGCGGAAGACGCGGTGGGGCGCGAGCTCTATCAGCTGCTGTCGCGGCGCTTCCTCGGCGCCACGATCGACCTCGACGAGACGTATGAGTGGGGCATCGAAGAGCTGCGCCGCATGGTCGACGAGCAGACGCGCATCGCCGACCAGATCCTCCCGGGCGCGAGCGTCGAAGAGGCGATCGCCCACCTCGAGAAAGACGAGTCGCGCAAGCTCCGTGGCCGCGACGCGCTGCAGGCGTGGATGCAGCAGCTGAGCGACACCGCGGTCGACGAGCTGTCGCGCACCCACTTCGACATTCCCGACCCCGTCAAGAAGCTCGAGTGCATGATCGCCCCGACCCCGGGCGGCGCGATCTACTACACGGGCCCGACCGACGACTTTTCGCGCCCCGGCCGCATGTGGTGGTCGATCCCCGAGGGCGTCGACGAGTTCGACACCTGGCGCGAGACGACCACGGTCTACCACGAGGGCGTTCCGGGTCACCACCTGCAGATCGGTCAGGCCGTGTATAACCGCGCGCAGCTGAACTCGTGGCGCCGCCTGCTCGCCGGCACGAGTGGCCACGCCGAGGGCTGGGCGCTGTACGCCGAGCGTCTGATGGAGGAACTCGGCTACCTCGACGACCCGGCCGACCGCCTGGGCATGCTCGACGGCCAGCGCATGCGGGCCGCCCGCGTCGTGCTCGACATCGGCGTGCACCTGGGCAAGATCCACCCCGAAACGGGGAAGGTCTGGACGAGCGAAGACGCCTTCGCGTTCATGCGCAAGAACGTCAACATGAACGACGGCTTTGTGAACTTTGAGGTCAACCGCTACCTGGGCTGGCCCGGGCAGGCGCCGTCGTACAAGGTCGGCCAGCGCATCTGGGAGCAGCTGCGGGCCGAGGTGAAGCAGCGCGAGGGCGCCGCCTACACCGACAAGGCCTTCCACAAGCGCGCGCTCGACCTGGGCGGCGTCGGCCTCGACACGCTGAAGACCGCCCTGCTCGGCTGAGCGCGAGCGACCACGTGAGTCAGCGCGTCGTCATCGCCGGGGCCTCCGGGTTTCTCGGCGAGGCGATCGCGCGTGACTACGCCGACCGCGGCTGGCAGGTCACCTCGATCGGCCGCCGCGGTGCGGTGTCGTGGGGCGACAGGCCCGCCCTGGCTGCCGCGGTCGACGGCGCTGACACTGTGATCAACCTGGCGGGGCGCAGCGTCAACTGCCGCTACACCGCGCGTAACCGTGCCGAGATTCTGGCCTCCCGCGTCGACACCACGCAGCAGTTGAATGAGGCCATTCGGGCCGCGGCTGCTCCGCCTCGGGTGTGGCTAAACGCGTCAACCGCGACCATCTATCGGGATGCGCGTGACCAGCCGCAAACCGAATCCACCGGCGAGATCGGCTCGCGCTTCAGCGAACGCGTTGCGAGTGCGTGGGAGGCTTCCCTCTTCGACGGGGACCTCCCGCGCACGCGCCGCATCGCGCTGCGTCTGTCCATTGTGCTGGGCTCAGGCGGGGGAGCGCTGCCCCCGATCGTCCGGCTCGCGCGCTTCGGCCTGGGTGGCCCCCAGCACCACGGGTGGTGGTTCCCGAGCGCCGCGCGTCGCGCCGCTGGCACCGACCTTCCGCCCGGTGCGCCCGGCGGCGGCCAGATGGTCAGCTGGATCCATCTCGACGACGTAGTCGCGGCCGTCCGATTCCTGGATGCGCGTGACGACATCGCGGGCCCGGTCAACATCACGGCACCCCACCCCGTCGACAACCGGACGCTCATGCACAAGGTGCGGTACCACGTGGGGCGTCCGATCGGGCTTCCCGCCTATCGCTTCATGCTGGAGCCCGCTATGGCGGTGCTCCGCACCGAGCCCGAGCTCGTGCTGAAGAGTCGGTGGGTGCTCCCGGAACGGCTTACCGACGCCGGGTTCTCGTTTACGCATTTCGACCTCGATGAGGCGCTCGCGAGCATCCTGAATCGGGCCTAGCTCGTCGTTTGGTGGGGGAGTGTCGCCCGCGCTAGGCTGGAGAGTCGTCGATTTGACGACAATCCTGTCCGCATGCCCGGGCGACACTCCTCGCACCACGTCGTTTTGGGCCCGAACCCTGTCCGCATCGGAGCAACCACTACATGACAACCGCAACGACCAACGCCCCCAAGCAGATCGCGATCAACGACATCGGGTCTGCTGAAGACTTCCTGGCGGCGGTCGAAGAGACCCTGAAGTTCTTCAACGACGGCGACCTCATCGAAGGAACCGTCGTGAAGATCGACCGCGACGAGGTCCTCCTCGACGTGGGCTACAAGACCGAGGGTGTTATCCCCTCCCGCGAACTCTCGATCAAGCACGACGTCGACCCCTCCGAGGTCGTCGCCGTCGGTGACATGGTCGAAGCCCTCGTTCTCCAGAAGGAGGACAAGGAGGGTCGCCTCATCCTGTCGAAGAAGCGTGCGCAGTACGAGCGCGCGTGGGGCGACGTCGAGAAGATCAAGGACTCGGACGGTGTTGTCACCGGTACGGTCATCGAGGTCGTCAAGGGTGGCCTCATTGTCGACATCGGCCTCCGCGGCTTCCTCCCCGCCTCGCTCATCGAACTGCGCCGCGTGCGTGACCTCACCCCGTACCTGGGTCAGGAGATCGAGGCGAAGATTCTCGAGCTCGACAAGAACCGCAACAACGTCGTTCTGTCGCGTCGCGCGCTGCTCGAGCAGACCCAGTCGGAGAGCCGCTCGAACTTCCTGAACGCTCTGGCCAAGGGCCAGGTCCGCAAGGGTGTCGTGTCGTCGATCGTCAACTTCGGTGCGTTCGTCGACCTTGGCGGCGTGGACGGCCTCGTGCACGTCTCCGAGCTCAGCTGGAAGCACATCGAGCACGCCAGCGAGGTCGTCGAGGTGGGCCAGGAGGTCACCGTCGAGATCCTCGAGGTCGACCTCGACCGCGAGCGCGTGTCGCTCTCGCTCAAGGCGACCCAGGAAGACCCGTGGCAGGTCTTCGCCCGCACGCACGCCATCGGCCAGATCGCTCCGGGCAAGGTCACGAAGCTCGTTCCGTTCGGTGCGTTCGTTCGCGTTGCCGACGGCATCGAGGGCCTCGTGCACATTTCGGAGCTGTCGAGCAAGCACGTCGAGCTCGCCGAGCAGGTTGTTTCGGTCGGCGACGAGGTGTTCGTCAAGGTCATCGACATCGACCTCGAGCGTCGCCGCATCTCGCTGAGCCTCAAGCAGGCCAACGAGGGCGTTGACCCCGAGGGCACCGAGTTCGACCCGGCCGTCTACGGCATGCCGACCGAGTACGACGAGCAGGGCAACTACAAGTACCCCGAGGGCTTCGACCCCGAGTCGGGCGAGTGGAAGGACGGCTTCGAGGAGCAGCGCACCAAGTGGGAGCAGGACTACGCTGCCGCCCAGGCGCGCTGGGAATCGCACAAGAAGCAGGTCGCCCAGTCGATCACCGACGAGGCCGAGCTCGACGTTCCCGCTGCGGGTTCGTTCACCTCCGACTCGGCCGGCGCGGGCACCCTCGCCGACGACGAGTCGCTCGCCGCGCTTCGCGAGAAGCTCTCCGGCAACTAACGCCGCTCGCCTGAGGGCGCACAGCGCAACGCGGGTCGTTCTCCCCTTCCGGGGAGGCGGCCCGCGTTCGGCGTTTAGGCGGGCACGCTGCGACGCCGCTCGCGTGCGCGACGCAGGATGACGATCACGGTGACGACGAGGGCAATCAGCACGACCGCGACGATGAGCGGAAGGACGAGGGCCGAGAGACTGAGCACGACCGCGGTAATGTCCTCCGCCGTCGACAGTGCCGGGGCGGCCGCACCCGCACTCAGCGTGTTCGCGGCCACCCGCACGAGTGCCTTGAGTAGGTGAACGGCGAGGGCGATCCCCACACCGATGGCGATCGGCACCCAGTCGCCCGACTCCACGAAGGCCGCGGGATCACTCACCGCGACGGTCTCGGCGAGGGCGCCGCCGCCGAACACGATGCCGCCTGACGCGGGGCGCACGATCGACTGCAGCCAGTCGTTGATCGAGTCGACCGCGGGAATCTTGTCCGCGATGATTTCGACGACGAGCAGCAGGGCGATGACGCCCAGCACCCACTCGTTCGACAGCCACGTCCAGCCGCCCGGCAGCGAGACGCCGTCGATGAAGCGGCCGGCGAGCCCCAAGACGAGCAGAGGAATGTAGGCGTTCAGCCCCGCGGACACCGCGAGCCCTGCGCCTGTCAAGATCTCGAGCATGGGGTCCTCCCGCGGGGTGTCTCTGCGGCCATGCTAAACCCGCGCACTGCGCGGTGCGGCGACGCTCAGGGCCTCCCCACTAGCCTGAGCGCATGGATGTCGTGGGCCTGACCGGAGGCATTGCTGCGGGTAAATCGACGGTCGCCCGACGGCTCGCTGAGCTCGGCGCCGTCGTCATCGACGCCGATGCGCTGGCTCGCGAGGCGGTCGCACCGGCGAGCCCGGGACAGGCCGCGATCGCCGAGCGCTTCGGAGACCAGCTGGTGCTGCCCGACGGATCGCTCGACCGGGCGGCGCTCGGCCGCATCGTCTTCGCCGACGATGACGCGCGCCAGCAGCTGAACGCCATCGTGCATCCTGAAGTTCGCCGCCTGTATGCCGATGCGGTCGCGGATGCGCGGGCGCGCGATCCACGGGCGGTGATCGTCTACGACGTTCCGCTGCTCGCTGAGGCGCGCGCGGCCGACGAGTTCGGCACGATCGTGGTGGTGGATGCGCCGGCGGAGGTTCGCATCGAACGGCTCGTCACGTTGCGTGGCATGGATCGCGCCGACGCCTCGAATCGCGTCGCCGCACAGATCAGCGATGCCGAGCGGCGAGCGATGGCGGATGTCGTGATCGACTCCTCGGGAAGCATGGAGGAGACGGTGGCGCAGACCGACGCGCTGTGGCGCCGCTTGCTCGCGGAGCGAGACAGCGGCTGAGCGCACGCCCAGAGCCGTGTCGGGGGTGCGGCCTAGTCTTTTCGCATGCAAGCGACTCGTTCCGTGCGCCCCTTCGAGGTTGTCAGTGAGTATCAGCCGAGCGGCGATCAGCCTCAAGCGATCGCCGAGCTGGCGGCTCGCATCAACGCGGGCGAGACCGACATCGTGCTGCTCGGCGCGACTGGCACGGGCAAGAGCGCGACGACCGCCTGGCTGATTGAACAGGTGCAGCGCCCGACGCTCGTCTTGGCACACAACAAGAGCCTGGCTGCGCAGCTCGCGACCGAGTTTCGCGAGCTCATGCCACACAACGCCGTCGAGTACTTCGTGTCGTACTACGACTACTACCAACCCGAGGCCTACGGTCCGCAGACCGACACCTTCATCGAGAAAGACAGCTCGATCAACGCTGAGGTTGAGCGTCTGCGGCACTCGACGACGAACGCGCTGTTGAGTCGCCGCGACGTGGTCGTGGTCTCCACGGTCTCCTGCATTTACGGCCTCGGTGCCGCGGAAGAGTACCTCGAGGCCATGGTGGCGCTGCAGGTGGGCCAGACGATTTCGCGCGAGCAGCTCATTCGGGCCTTCGTCGCGATGCAGTATCAGCGCAACGACGTCGACTTCTCGCGGGGTAAGTTCCGCGTGCGCGGCGACACGATCGAGATCATCCCGGTGTACGAAGAGCTCGCCATTCGCATTGAGATGTTTGGCGACGAGATCGAAGCCCTCTACGCACTGCACCCCCTCACGGGAAACGTCGTCTCGACCCTCGACGCCGTATCGGTGTTTCCGGCCACCCACTACGCCGCGTCACCCGACACGATGCAGCGCGCCATCGGCACGATTCGCACCGAACTCGATGAGCGGCTCGCCGAACTCGAGCGCCAGGGCAAACTGCTCGAGGCTCAGCGACTGCGCATGCGCACGACATACGACCTCGAGATGATGGAGCAGATCGGTTTCTGCAACGGCATCGAAAACTATTCGCGGCACATCGACGGCCGCGCCGCGGGCGAACCACCCCACTGCCTGCTCGACTACTTCCCCGACGACTTCCTCGTTGTGATCGATGAAAGTCACGTCACCGTGCCGCAGATCGGTGCGATGTACGAGGGCGATGCCAGCCGGAAGCGCACCCTCGTCGAGCACGGCTTCCGACTGCCGAGCGCGCTCGATAACCGCCCGCTGCGCTGGGAAGAGTTCCTCACCCGCACGGGGCAGAAGGTCTACCTCTCGGCGACGCCCGGCAAGTACGAGCTGGGTGTGTCCGACGGCGTGGTCGAGCAGATCATTCGGCCCACCGGGCTCGTTGATCCGCAGATCGTCGTGAAGCCGTCGAAGGGCCAGATCGATGATCTGCTCGAGCAGATTCGTGTCCGGGTCGAGCGCGACGAGCGCGTGCTCGTCACGACTCTGACGAAGAAGATGGCCGAAGAGCTCACCGACTTCCTCGAAGAAGCCGGGGTACGCGTGCGCTACCTGCACTCCGACGTCGACACGCTGCGACGCGTCGAGCTGTTGCGCGAGTTGCGCCAGGGCGTCTACGACGTGCTCGTCGGCATCAACCTGCTGCGTGAGGGTCTCGACCTGCCCGAAGTGTCGCTGGTCGCGATTCTCGACGCCGATAAAGAGGGGTTCCTGCGCTCGTCCACCTCGCTCATCCAGACCATCGGCCGTGCCGCCCGTAACGTCTCTGGCGAGGTGCACATGTACGCCGACGTCGTGACGCCGTCCATGGCACAGGCCATCGACGAGACGACGCGCCGCCGCGAGCGCCAGGTTGCCTACAACCTCGAGAACGGCATCGACCCGACCCCGCTTCGCAAGCGCATCGCCGACATCACCGATCAACTCATCCGCGAGGGCGAAGACACGAAAGAGTTGCTCGCGGGCCGCGACGGCGGCAAGCGTGCCGCGACGCCCGCGAAGCGGCGCGAGGGGAAGGCTGCCGAAGGGGCCGCCGAGCTCGAGTCGATCATCGCTGACCTCACGGCGCAGATGCTGTCGGCGGCCGACGAGTTGAAGTTCGAGCTCGCCGCGCGCCTGCGCGACGAGGTGCAAGAGCTGAAGCGTGACCTGCGACAGATGTCGGAGGCCGGCCACGTCCGCTGAGAGCGAGCCGGGCATCCGTGTCGGGGGCGGAGCCTAGAATGACGCGAGTGCCGGCAACCCCCCTCGAATCCGCCCCCCACCTCAGCGTGCGCGGTGCGCGCGTGCACAATTTGCGCGACGTCGACCTCGTCATTCCGCGCGACGCGCTCGTCGTCTTCACCGGGCTGTCCGGCTCGGGCAAGAGCTCACTCGCCTTCGACACGATCTTCGCCGAGGGGCAGCGTCGCTACGTCGAGTCGCTCTCGGCGTACGCGCGGCAGTTCCTCGGGCAGGTCGACCGCCCCGACGTCGACTTCATCGAAGGGCTAAGCCCGGCTGTCTCGATCGACCAGAAGTCGACCAACCGCAACCCGCGCTCAACCGTCGGCACGATCACGGAGATCTACGACTACATGCGACTGCTGTGGGCGCGGGTCGGTATTCCGCACTGCCCGATCTGCGGTGAGCGCATCCAGCGCCAGACCGTGCAGCAGATCGCCGACGAGCTCATGACGATGGAGGAGGGCACGCGGTTCCAGGTGCTCGCACCGGTCGTGAGTCAAAAGAAGGGCGAGTTCGTCGACCTCTTCGCCGAGCTCGCGCAGGCCGGGTACTCCCGCGCCGTCGTCGACGGCGAGACGATTTCCCTGGCCGAGCCGCCCGCGCTGAAAAAGCAGAACAAGCACGACATCTCGGTGGTCGTCGACCGGCTCGTCGCGAAGCCCGATCTGCTCGGGCGACTCACCGACTCGCTCGAGACCGCAGTGGGCCTGACCGACGGTCTGATCGTCATTGACTACGTCGACCGCGACGCCAAGGCAAAAGACCGCACGCGCACGTTCAGCGAGAAGCTCAGCTGCCCGAACCGGCACCCGCTTCAACTCACCGAGATCGAGCCGCGCACGTTCTCGTTCAACTCGCCGTTCGGCGCGTGCCCCGTGTGTTCAGGGCTCGGCACCCGCATGGCCGTCGACGTCGAGCTGCTCATCGGTGACCCCAGCCTGTCGCTGAACGACGGCGTCATCTTGCCCTGGAACCAACAGGGCAAGGGGTTGTACAGCTACTTCCAGAAGCTGCTGGGCGGGCTCGCACGCGATCTCGGCTTCTCGCTCGACACCCCCTGGGGCGAGCTCGAAGAGAGCACGCAGCAGGCGATCCTGCACGGCAACGACTTCGAGGTGCGAGTCAAGTGGCGCAACCGCTACGGCCGTGACGTGTCGTACTCGACGGGCTTCGAGGGAGTGATCCCGTACATCGAGCGCAAGTACGCCGAGGCTGAGAGCGACTGGTCGCAGCAGCGATTCGCCGAGTACCTGCGGGAGGTGCCGTGTTCTGAGTGCGACGGCGCGCGGCTGAAGCCCGAGGTGCTGGCGGTGCAGGTCTCGGGTCGCTCGATCTCCTCGGTAGCCGAGCTCAGCATCCAGGATGCGTATGCGTTCATGGAATCGCTCACCCTCACCGAGCGCGAGGCGGCGATCGCCGCCGCCGTGCTGCGCGAGATCCGCGCCCGCCTCGAGTTTCTGCTCGAGGTCGGTCTCGGCTACCTCACCATGGCGCGTGCCGCCGGCTCGTTGTCGGGTGGCGAGGCGCAGCGCATCCGTCTGGCGACACAGATCGGCTCGGGCCTGACCGGCGTGCTGTACGTGCTCGACGAGCCGTCGATCGGTCTGCACCAGCGCGACAACCGGCGCCTCATCGACACCCTCGTGAAGCTCAAGAACCTCGGCAACACCCTGATCGTGGTCGAGCACGACGAAGACACCATCCGCACCGCCGACTGGGTCGTCGACATCGGCCCGGGCGCGGGAGAACACGGTGGTCGCGTCGTGCACTCGGGTTCGTACGCGGGGCTTATCGAGAACCCTAAGTCGATCACGGGTGACTACCTCGCCGGTCGTCGGCACGTCATCGAGCGAGTCGAACGGCGCCCGATCGACCCCGAGCGGGCACTCACGGTGGTTGGCGCCAAGGCCAACAATTTGCGCGACGTGACCGTCGACATCCCCCTCGGGGTGTTCGTGGCCGTCACGGGCGTCAGCGGCTCCGGCAAGTCAAGCCTCGTGAACGACATCTTGTACAAGGTGCTCGCCAACAAGTTGAACGGCGCGCGTCAGGTGCCCGGCAAGCACACCCGCGTGCTCGGGCTCGAACACCTCGACAAGGTGGTGCACGTCGACCAGGCGCCGATCGGTCGCACCCCCCGCTCGAATCCCGCGACCTACACGGGCGTGTTCGATCGCATCCGGCAGCTGTTCGCCGAAACCCAGGAGGCGAAGGCGCGCGGCTACCAGCCCGGGCGCTTCAGCTTCAACGTGAAGGGCGGGCGCTGCGAGAACTGCGCGGGCGACGGCACGATCAAGATCGAAATGAACTTTCTGCCCGACGTCTACGTCGCGTGTGAGGTCTGTGGCGGTGCGCGCTACAACCGCGACACCCTGCAGGTGCACTACAAGGGCAAGAACATTGCCGAGGTGCTCGACATGCCTATTGAAGAGGCTGCCGAGTTCTTCGAACCGATCAGCGCGATCCACCGCTTCCTGAAGACCCTCGTCGATGTGGGGCTCGGTTACGTGCGTCTCGGCCAGAGCGCGACCACCCTGTCGGGCGGCGAGGCGCAGCGCGTGAAGCTCGCCACCGAACTGCAGAAGCGCTCGAATGGTCGCAGCATCTACGTGCTCGATGAGCCGACCACGGGCCTGCACTTCGAAGACGTGCGCAAGCTGCTCATCGTCTTGAACGGTCTCGTTGACAAGGGCAACTCCGTCATCGTCATCGAGCACAACCTCGACGTGATCCGCGCGGCCGACCACCTCATCGACCTCGGGCCCGAAGGGGGTTCGGGCGGAGGGCAGGTCATCGCGGTTGGCACGCCCGAAGAGGTGGCCCGCGTCGAGGCAAGCCACACCGGTGCCTTCCTGCGCGAACTGCTGCCGGCGCTCGAGGTCGTCGAGGCCTGATCGTGGTCTCGCGCGACGACTGGCGCCCGCGCCGCGGCGAGATCCCCACGGCGCCGGGGGTGTACCGATTTCGTGATGACGCGGGCCGCGTGCTGTACGTCGGCAAGGCCAAGAATCTGCGGCAGCGGCTGACGAACTACTTCCAGCCGCTGCACTCGCTGCACGAGCGCACGCGCCGCATGGTCACGACGGCCCGGGGCGTCGAGTGGACGATCGTCGGCACCGAACTCGAGGCGCTGCAGCTCGAATACACCTGGATCAAAGAGTTCGCACCCCCGTTCAACATCAAGTTCCGTGACGACAAGACGTACCCGTACCTCGCCATCACCCTCGGTGATGCCGTTCCGCGCGTCATGGTGACCCGAACCCGCGGCATTCGGGGGGCGCGCTATTTCGGGCCGTACACCAAGGTCTGGGCGGTGCGCGAGACTGTCGACACGATGCTCAAGGCGTTTCCGATGCGCTCGTGTTCCGAGTCGACGTACAAGCGCGCCGAGGCCCGCAATCGGCCGTGCTTGCTCGGCGACATTGGCAAGTGCGCCGCGCCGTGCGTCGGGCGCATCTCCCGCTCCGACCACAAGTCGATCGCGCTCGACTTTGCGAGCTTCATGGCCGGCAACGACGTGTCGTACGTCCGCGGGCTGAAAAAGAAGATGGCCGAGGCGGCCGCCGAGTTTGACTACGAAACGGCCGCGCGCATCCGCGATCAGATTGGCGCACTCGAGACAGCCCTCGAAAAGAGCACCGTCGTGCTCGCCGAAGATGTCGACGCCGACGTCTTTGGCATCGCCCACGATCAGCTCTCGGCGGCCGTGCAGCTGTTCACAGTGCGTGGCGGCCGCATTCGCGGTGTGCGGGGCTGGGTCGTCGACACCGAGCTCGACGTGTCACTGGGTGACCTCGTCGACACCGCTCTGCAGAACGCGTATGACGATCTCGTGCCGCCGCGCGAGATCATCGTGCCCGCCCTGCCCGACGACGTGGCCGCCCTGCAGCAGGTGCTCGCCGAGCGGCGACGCGCCGGCGGAGAGCGCGGGGGAGTCCAGCTGCGCACCGCGCAGCGCGGCGACAAGGCGGCTCTGGCCGAGACCGTGCGACAGAATGCCCACGGCGCTCTCGTGCAGTACACGACGCGCCGCGCCGGCGACTTCACGGCCCGCTCGCAGGCCCTCGCCGACATTCAAGAGGCCCTCGGTCTCGCCGACGCGCCACTGCGGCTCGAGTGCTTCGATGTCTCGCACTTCGGCGGCAAGGGCCAGGTCGCCTCCATGGTCGTCTTCGAAGACGGGCTGCCGAAGAAAGACCAGTACCGCCGCTTCGCCATCGAGGATGCGCGCGACGACACCGACGCGATCTATCAGGTGCTGAGGCGTCGCCTCGCGTACCTGTCGGCACCCGAACTGCCGGCGACGAGCACGGGCCTCGTTCCGGCGCCGGAGGATGCGCCGGCACCCGAGCCGGCGACGGCCGACGTCAGCACCGACTCCGACACCACCGCAAACGCGGCGGGCGAGACTCCGGCCGTTACGGGCTCCCGCGCGGCGTTCCACTACCGCCCGGGGCTGCTCGTGATCGACGGCGGCGAGCCGCAGGTCAACGCGGCCGCCCGCGCGCTGCGTGACGCGGGCGTCACCGACATCGCCGTGTGCGGCATCGCCAAGCGCCTGGAAGAGGTGTGGCTGCCGGGGGAGTCGTTCCCCGTGATTCTGCCCCGCGCATCCGACGCCCTGTTTCTGCTCCAGCGCCTGCGCGACGAGGCGCACCGTTTCGCGCTGCGGTACCAGCGCACGACACGCAAGCGCGACATCCGCACGCAACTCGCCGACGTGCCGGGGCTGGGGCCGGCGCGCATCCAGAAATTGTTGACCCACTTCGGTTCGGTGACGCGCCTGCGGCAGGCGTCGCCCGACGAGTTGACGGCGGTCGACGGGATCGGCCCGGCGCTGGCGGGCGAGATTCGTCGCGCGCTGGCCGGCTGAGGCAGCGGGTAGGCTGGACCCACACCGCACCCAAGCAGGCTGAGGCAATGAGCGAGACTCCCGCGCACGAGGTTCTGATCGTCACCGGCATGTCGGGGGCGGGCCGTTCGACGGTCGCCAATGCCTTGGAAGACCTCGGGTGGTACGTGGTCGACAACCTGCCGCCGCAGATGCTGCGCCCGCTCGTCGACCTCGCGGTGCACCCGGGCAGTCAGCTTCCCGCGATCGCCGCCGTTGTCGATGTTCGGGGTGGCAGGTTGTTCGCCGATCTCGTCGACATCGTTCACGAGTTGCGGGGCCGCACGCACCTGCGGGTGCTATTTCTCGAGGCGACCGACGACGCGCTCGTGCGCCGTTTCGAGCAGGTGCGGCGACCGCATCCGCTGCAAGACGACGGCACGCTGCTTGATGGCATCGCCCGGGAGCGGGCTCGCATGCTCGAGGTGCGCGAGCTGAGCGACATCGTCATCGACACGACCAGCTTCAACATTCACCAACTCGCCACGACGGTCACCGACATCTTCGCCCCGCAGGGCACGGCCGACGTCAAGGTCACTCTCGAAAGCTTTGGCTTCAAGTACGGCACCCCGACCGACGCCGATGTGGTCACCGACGCGCGTTTTCTGCCGAACCCGTTCTGGCAGCCCGAACTGCGCAGCGCGACCGGTCTCGACGAGCCCGTGCGCGACTACGTCTTGGCGCAGGAGGGCGCGAGCGAGTTTCTTGACGGGCTCACGGCAATGCTGCGGCCCCAGCTGGCTGGCTATGCGCGCGAGAACAAGCGGCACGCCACCTTCGCGATCGGATGCACGGGAGGCAAGCACCGATCCGTCGCGATGGTCGAGCAATTGGCTGCGCGTCTGCGCGCGATGCCGGGTATCGCCGTCACCGTGAAGCATCGCGACCTCGGACGCGAGTAGGCTCGACTGTCGCCGAGTTCGACGTGCCGCGCGATCCGCGGCCCGCAGCGACGACGACCACCGCCGACGAACCCCAGAGGAGACCACCCCGTGTCACTGACCGCCGACGTCAAAGAGGAGCTGGCCAGGCTGGCCTCGACAAAGACGACGGTGCGAGCGGCCGAGTTGGCGACGATTCTGCGGTTCGCAGGCGGCCTGCACATGATTTCGGGCCGTATCGCGGTCGAGGTCGAACTCGACTCGCCGAACGCCGCCCGCCGCGTGCGTCGCGACATCGCCGAGTTGTACGGCGTGCGCAGCGATGGTGCGATTCTGTCGCCCGGTGGCTCGCGCAAGGTGCCCGCGTATGTCGTGCGCGTGGTGGACGGCGGCGAGACTCTTGCCCGCCAGACGGGCCTATTGGATGCGCGCCGTCGCCCCGTTCGTGGCCTTCCGAACAAGCTCACCACGGGGGGAATCGAGCAACTGGCCGCCATCTGGCGGGGCGCGTTCCTCGCCCACGGCTCGCTGACCGATCCCGGCCGGTCGGCCGCTCTCGAGGTGAGCTGCCCCGGCAACGAGGCGGCCATGGCGCTGGTCGGCGCCGCGGGGCGGCTGGGGGTGCCGGCGAAGGCGCGCGAGGTGCGCGGGGTGCACCGCGTGGTGATTCGTGATGGCGACAAGATCAGCGAAATGCTGCGCATCATGGGCGCTGACGCCACTGTCGAGGCGTGGGAAGAGATGCGCCAGCGGCGCGAGGTGCGCGCGACCGCAAACCGCCTGGTGAACTTCGACGACGCCAACCTCCGTCGCTCGGCGCAGGCCGCCGTTGCCGCGTGCGCGCGGGTCGAGCGTGCGCTCGAAATTCTGGGCGATGACATCCCCCAGCATCTGCAGTACGCCGGCCAGTTGCGGCTCGCCCACCGCGATGCGAGCCTCGACGAGCTCGGCCACCACGCTGACCCGCCCATGACGAAAGACGCCGTCGCCGGTCGTATCCGACGCCTTCTCGCCATGGCAGACAAGCGCGCTGAGCAGCTCGGAGTGCCGGGCACCGACGCGAACTTGCCCGAGGGCATCGACGCCGACTGATCGATGTGTGAGCTCGTCCCTGGATATCCCCGGAGTATCGGGAACAGGGCCGGGGTGGGCCTCGTTGTCATTACTAGACTCGCGAGCAGTCAGCGGGGTGGCCGACCGGGCACCCCGGCATCCGTCACGGAGGAGATGACCCGTTCATGACCACCTACAGCCTTCCCGATCTGGGCTACGACTACGCAGCCCTCGAGCCGCACATCAGCGCGCGCATCATGGAGCTTCACCACTCAAAGCACCACGCGGCCTACGTCGCCGGCGCGAACGCGGCACTCGACGGTCTTGCGGCCGCCCGCGAGTCGGGTGACTTCGCCAACATCAACCGACTCGAGAAGGATCTCGCGTTCCACCTCGGCGGCCACGTGAACCACTCGATCTTCTGGACCAACCTCTCGCCCGAGGGTGGCGACAAGCCGACCGGCGAGCTGGCAGCGGCCATCGACGAGTTCTTCGGCTCGTTCGACCAGTTCGTCGCGCACTTCACCGCAGCGTCGATGGGAATCCAGGGCTCGGGCTGGGGCGTGCTGTCGTGGGACCCGATCGGGCGCCGCCTGATCATCCAGCAGCTCTTCGACCAGCAGGGCAACACCGCGCAGGCGACGGTGCCGCTGCTGCAGCTCGACATGTGGGAGCACGCGTTCTACCTCGACTACGTCAACGTCAAGGCCGACTACGTGAAGGCCTTCTGGAACATCGTCAACTGGCAGAACGTGGCTGATCGCTTCGCCGCGGCCCGGTCGACGACAGACGGCCTCCTGCTACTGTCGTAAACGACGGCGACGCGGCCGGGGCGCCTTGCGCCCCGGCCGCCCGCGTCTCACCCCACCACCACACCGCAGCTACGGCTGCCCCCGCACCCCACAGGAGTTTCTCGTGAGCGTGAAGATCGGTATCAACGGCTTCGGTCGCATCGGCCGCAACTACTTCCGGGCGGCTCTCGCCCAGGGCAGTGACCTCGAGATCGTCGCCGTCAACGACTTGACCGACAA
>DASSWY010000080.1:0-2974 GCA_035704325.1 Microcella sp.
GTTTCCCAGTCCCCGGCGCGTTCCGTTCTCGTCACGATGAGCACGTTCGTTCTGGGCTCAGCCCTCTTCACGGTGCTGATTGCGGCGGCAACGGCGACGGTGCAGGCGATTCCGCTCACGCTGTCCGGTTCTGCCTCGTCGGCCGCCGAAGCACTCTCGCTCACCCTCGCCCACGCCATGTCTCTCGTGATCTGGCTGTGGCCGCTGACGATCGTCGGTGCGGCCACGGGTGCGTGGGTCGCGCTGCGCGATGACATCCCCGGGCAGACCGGGGTGCTTGCCGTCGCAATCGGTTCGGTCGTTGGGGCCCTGGCGGCGACACAACTGATGGCCCCCGTCGACGCGCTGTCGCACGAACTTGCCGCCTGGGCGGTGCTCGCGCCCGCGGCGGCTGTGCTGCTCGCCATCGCTCCGTGGCCCGGCGCGATCGTGCGCGATTTGCCGTTCACCGACTGAGCGCGTCTACAGTGGCGGCATGCCGGCCGGCCACCCCACGGGCAATCCGCCCTTCGAGCAGGTGCTCGACGCCGCGCAAGCCGGGGCCGGCTGGGCCTGCACGCAGCTGTGGAACGACCACGCGGGCGCGGTCGCCGCATTCGCCCGGTCGCGAGGTTCGCGCGACGCTGACGACCTGACGAGCGAGGTCTTCCTGGCCGTCTTCGATCGGCTGGGCGAGTTCCGCGGCGACGAACGGGCGTTCCGGTCGTTCGTTTTCTCCATCGCCTACCGCAGACTCGTCGACGAGCTGCGCCGGCGCGAGCGACGCGGCGAGCCAGAGGAATGGACGCCCGAGAGCGACCCGCGACGCGCATCCAGTGCCGAAGACGAGGTGAGCGCCCGCCTCGGTGACCAGGCGGCGCTCGCCCTGCTCGACGGCTTGTCGGCCGATCAGCGTGACGTCATGGTGCTGCGTGTGGTCGCGGACCTGACGGTGGAGCAGGTCGCCGAGGTTCTCGGCAAGCGCGTCGGGGCCGTGAAGGCGCTGCAGCGACGCGCACTTGCGACGCTGCGAAAAAAAGTGACCGACCCCCGTACCCTTTCGGCGCCCGTGAGCGATAGCGGTGAGTGAGATGAGTGAACGCGCGAACGACGACCAGCTGCTCGAGCGGCTGCTCTCCGGGCAGGTCCCGGCTGAGCAGACCGAGCTCGTGGCGCTGTCGGCCGCGCTGACGGAACTCCGTTCCACCGCTCACGCGAGTGCGCCGCGGCCGTCGCCTGCGCTGCAGTTGCGCCTGGACGCGCCGGGCGGCGCGCCGGTCTCGGCCGCGGCGGGGGATGCCGCGGCAGACACCACCCCTGGGAGGAAATCAGTGTTCGAATGGATTGCGGGCCTCGGGCTCGCCACGAAGATCGCCGCCGGAAGTGGCGTGCTCGCGCTCGGCCTCACCGGGGCAGGCGCCGCCGGAGCCCTGCCCGGGCCCGCGCAAGATGCGTTCGACTCGGTTGTCAGCACCGTGCTGCCGACCGAGGGCGACGAGGTTCCCGTCGACGACGAGGTTCCCGTTGAGGAGGCCCCGGGTGACGGTGACGAGACCATCGACGACGGAACCGACACCGACGCTGAGCTGCCGGTCGGCAGCGACGAGTTCTCGTCGTGGGTGAGTGAGAACGCGAAAGACCCGGAGAAGGTCGGCGCCGAGTTCGGCAAGCAGGTGTCGGAGCAGGCCCGCGAGCTCCGCGAGGAGAAGGCTGCCGAGCGCGGCAACGCTCCCGAGCCGACGCAGCGCGGTGCCGGCGCCGGCAAAGACCGCGGGCGGCCGTAACCCACACGCTCCCGGGCGGTGGGCGCGGCTATCGCTGTTGACGCCGACCCCGCCGCCCGGTGACACACCGCAGGCACGAGGCCCCGCGACGCGAATTACTCGCCGTCGCGGGGCTTTTTGCTGCGCGCGGGAAGACCCGCGCCCTTCGCCTCAAGCTCGGGGTCGCGGCGATCCCAGACCTTCACGATCGCCCACGCGGTCGCCGCGACCGGCACCGACAGCACGGCGCCGATGATGCCGCCTGTGATCGTTCCGACCGACAGGGCGAGCAGAATCACGAGCGGGTGCAGCTTCAGCGTCTGCGCCATGACCACCGGCTGCAGGAAGTTGCCCTCGAGCTGGTTCACGCCGACGACGATCGCCACGACGATGAGGGCCGTCGTGAGGTCGTTCGTCACGAGGGCGACGACGGCGGCCAAAATGCCGGCGACCGTGGCGCCGACGAGCGGGATGAAGGCTAGGACGAACACGATGACGGCGAGCGGCAGGGCGAGTGGCACTCCGAGAATCCAGAGGCCGATGCCGATGCCGATCGCGTCGACGGCGGCGATGATCGCGGTGCCGCGAATGTAGCCACCGAGCGTCGTGACGGCGACCGCTCCGACGCGCTCACCGCGGTGACGGCGCTCGCCGTGGAACGGGCTGAGGAAGAAGCGCCAGATGCGCGGCCCATCCTTCAAGAAGAAGAACAGAATCACGAGGAAGAGCGCGAGGCCGGTGAGAAACTCGCCGACGGCCGTGACTCCGGCGATCGCGCCCGAGCCGAACTGGGCGCTCGTGACGAACGCGTACACCTCGTCGAGCACCATCTCGAAGTCGAGGTCACCGAGCAGGTCTTCGGCGATCGGCAGCGACTGCGCCAGGGTGAGCAGCTCTTCGAAGCCGCCGATGGCCTGCTCGGTCAGGTCGTCCCACTGATTGCGCACGGCGAAGACGAGAGCGGTGATGACCCCGCCCAGCACCAGCAGGGCGCCGAGCAGCGTGATCCACGCCGCCCCGATATCGGGCACGCCCTTCGCGCGCAGCCAGCGCATCACGGGGGCGAATGCCGCCGCGACGATGAGGGCGAGCAGCAGCGGGATCACGGCGATGCGCAGCTGAATGAGCGCAAACACGGTGATGGATGCGAGCGCCAGCACGATCAGGATCTGCAGGCTGCGAGAACTCACCCAGCCCAGGCGGTCGGTCCAGAGGCGGGCGACGGTGCGCTG
>DASSWY010000104.1:0-3827 GCA_035704325.1 Microcella sp.
GCGAAGAAAGCCGACCTCGTGCATCCCGAGATCATCGCGTTCGAGTCAGAAGACACCGAGCGCACGATTGCGCTGGAAGTGGCCATGCAGTGGACCACCTCCTACAGCGAGAGCGTGCACACCTACGCCAACACCATCAACACGCACGAGGGCGGCACCCACGAAGAGGGCTTCCGCGCGGCGCTCACCACGCTGGTCAACCGCTATGCGCGCGAGAAGAACCTCATCAAAGAGAAGGAAGAGAACCTCTCGGGCGACGATGTGCGCGAGGGCCTCACCGCCGTCATCTCGGTGAAGCTCGGTGAGCCGCAGTTCGAGGGTCAGACGAAGACGAAGCTCGGCAACACCGAGGCGAAGTCGTTCGTGCAGAAGGTCACGGGCGAGTTCCTCGGCGACTGGTTCGAACGAAACCCCAGCCAGGCACGCGACGTCATCCGCAAGGCGCAGCAGGCGGCCGCCGCGAGGCTCGCCGCCCGCAAGGCGCGCGAACAGACCCGCCGCAAGGGCCTGCTCGAGTCGGGCGGCATGCCCGGCAAGTTGAAAGACTGCCAGTCGAAAGACCCCTCGATTAGCGAGATCTTCATCGTCGAGGGTGACTCGGCCGGCGGCTCGGCGGTCCAGGGTCGTAACCCCGAAACTCAGGCGATCCTGCCGCTGCGCGGAAAGATCTTGAACGTCGAGAAGGCGAGACTCGATCGCGCGCTCGGCAACGCCGAGGTGCAGGCGATGATCACGGCCTTCGGCGCGAACATCGGCGAAGACTTCGACCCCGACAAGGTGCGGTACCACAAGATCGTCTTGATGGCCGATGCCGACGTCGACGGTCAGCACATCACGACCCTGCTGCTCACGCTGCTCTTCCGCTACATGCGTCCGCTCATCGATCGCGGTTACGTGTACCTCGCGCAGCCTCCGCTCTACCGCCTGAAGTGGTCGAACGCCGAGCACGAGTACGTGTTCAGCGACCGCGAGCGAGACGCCCTGCTCGAAGCGGGCCTCGCGAGCGGCAAGCGCATCCCGAAAGACAACGGCGTTCAGCGCTACAAGGGTCTCGGCGAGATGAATCACCAAGAGCTGTGGGACACGACCATGAACCCCGAGTCGCGCACACTCATGCAGGTGACGCTGGAAGACGCCGCCGTCGCCGACAGCGTGTTCGCCACCCTCATGGGCGAAGACGTGGATGCGCGACGCACCTTCATTCAGCAGAACGCGAAAGACGTGCGCTTCCTCGATATCTGATCGGAAGCGCGTGACGCGCACCGAGCATCCAGACCACCACCACGCAAAGGAACCCGATGGCTGACGAGCCCACCGCCCCCGAAGAAGACTTCGGCGCCGGCGGCCGCATCACGCAGGTCGACCTGCAGCTCGAGATGCAGCGGTCGTACCTCGACTACGCGATGAGCGTCATCGTCGGGCGCGCCCTGCCCGACGTGCGCGATGGTCTGAAGCCCGTGCACCGCCGCGTGCTCTATGCGATGTACGACGGGGGCTACCGCCCCGACAAGGCGTTCTCGAAGTGCTCGCGCGTCGTCGGCGACGTCATGGGGCAGTTCCACCCACACGGCGACTCGGCCATCTACGACGCACTCGTTCGCCTCGTGCAGCCGTGGTCGATGCGGTACCCGCTCGCCGCCGGCCAGGGCAACTTCGGCTCACCCGGCAACGACGGCGCCGCCGCCCCGCGGTACACCGAAACCAAGATGGCCGCGCTCGCCATGGAGATGGTGCGCGACATCGACGAAGACACCGTCGACTTCCAAGACAACTACGACGGTCGCACGCAAGAACCGTCGATTCTGCCGAGCCGATTCCCGAACCTGCTCGTCAATGGTTCGGTCGGTATTGCGGTGGGTATGGCCACCAACATTCCGCCGCACAACCTGCGCGAGGTCTCCGACGCGGCGCTGTGGCACCTCGCGAACCCCGAGGCAACGCGCGAAGAACTGCTCGACGCGTGCCTCCAGCGCGTCAAGGGCCCTGACTTCCCGACCGGCGCGCAGATTCTCGGCGTCAAGGGCATCCAGGATGCCTACCGCACGGGTCGCGGGTCGATCACGATGCGGGCCGTCGTCACGGTCGAAGAGATTCAGGGCCGCACGTGTCTTGTGATCACCGAACTGCCGTACCAGGTGAACCCCGACAACCTGGCGATCAAGATCGCCGACCTCGTGAAGGAAGGCAAGCTCGCCGGCATCGCCGACATTCGCGACGAGTCGTCGGGCCGCACCGGTCAGCGCCTCGTCATCGTGCTGAAGCGGGATGCGGTTGCGCGCGTCGTGCTGAACAACCTGTACAAGCAGACGCAGCTGCAAGACAACTTCGGCGCGAACATGCTCGCGATCGTCGATGGCGTTCCCCGCACCCTGACGCTTGATCAGTTCATCACCTACTGGGTCGAGCACCAGGTCGAGGTCATCGTTCGCCGCACCGAATACCGCCTGAAGAAGGCGGAGGCTGACGCCCACATTCTGCGCGGTTACCTCAAGGCCCTGGATGCTCTGGACGCGGTCATCGCGCTGATCCGCCGCTCGCAGACAACCGAAGAGGCGCGCGACGGGCTGATGGAGCTGCTCGACGTCGACGAGCTGCAGGCGACGGCGATCCTGAACCTGCAGCTGCGACGCCTCGCCGCGCTGGAGCGCCAGAAGATTCAAGACCAGGCCGACGAGCTCGAGCGCCTGATCGCCGACTACAAAGAGATTCTGGCGAGCCCCGAGCGTCAGCGTCAGATCATCAGTGACGAGCTCACCGAGATCGTGTCGCGCTACGGCGACGACCGTCGCACCGAGATCCTCTACGGCTTCGACGGCGACATGAGTGTCGAAGACCTCATTCCCGTCGAAGAGATGGTCGTTACCGTCACCCGTGGTGGCTACATCAAGCGCACCCGCAGTGACAACTACCGCTCGCAGCACCGCGGCGGTAAGGGAGTGCGCGGCGCCCAGTTGCGCGCCGACGACGTCGTCGAGCACTTCTTCGTCACCACCACCCACCACTGGCTGCTGTTCTTCACGACGACCGGTCGCGTGTACCGACTCAAGGCTTACGAGATTCAGGAGGCGGGCCGCGACGCCAAGGGCCAGCACGTCGCCAACCTGCTCGCGCTGCAGCCCGACGAAGAGATCGCGCAGATTCTCGACATCTCCGACTACGAGGCGGCGCCCTACCTGGTGCTGGCCACGCGACGCGGTCAGATCAAGAAGACGGCGCTTCGCGAATACGACACGAACCGCACGGGCGGCATCATCGCAATCAACCTGCGCGAGGGTGACGAGCTCGTCTCGGCGATGCTGACGGAAGACACGAGCGACATCATGCTCGTCTCGCGCGCAGGCATGTCGGTGCGCTTCACCGCCGACGACCAGGCCCTGCGCCCCATGGGCCGCTCAACCGCCGGTGTCACCGGCATGAAGTTCCGCGGCGACGACGAACTGCTCGCGGCCGACGTCGTCACCGACGACGGCTACGTCTTCGTCGTCACCGAGGGCGGCTACGCCAAGCGCACGGCCGTCGATCAATACCGAGTGCAGGGTCGAGGCGGCCTGGGCATCAAGGTCGCGAAGCTCAGCGACGACCGCGGCGGCCTCGCCGGCGGCCTCATCGTCGGCGAAGACGACGAGGTGCTCGTGGTCATGGCGTCGGGCAAGGTCGTGCGCTCGTCGGTGGCCGAAGTGCCGGCGAAGGGCCGCGATACCATGGGCGTCGTCTTCGCCCGATCCGACGATGACGACCGCATTATCGCCATCGCCCGCAACAGTGAGCGAAACCTGGCGACAACCGACGCCGATACGGTAGACACGACCGACGGCACCGAAACCGCG
>DASSWY010000109.1:0-4292 GCA_035704325.1 Microcella sp.
CACAAAGACCTCGGCGTGCTGACGCTGCTCTACGTCGAAGACGGCAAGGGCGGCCTGCAGGTCGAGAAGGACGGCGAGTGGATCGACGCCCCGCCCGTCGCCGGCGCCTTCGTCGTCAACATCGGCGAGCTGCTCGAGGTGGCGACCGACGGCTACCTGAAGGCCACCCTGCACCGCGTGATTTCGCCCGCCGAGGGCGACGAGCGCATCTCGATCCCCTACTTCCACGGCCCGGCGCTCGACGCCGAGATTCCGCCCATCGCGCTGCCGGCCGAGCTGGCCGCCGAGGCGCACGGTGTCACGCGCGACCCGAACAACCCGATTCACTCGGTGTTCGGCCGCAACTGGCTGAAGAGCCGCGTGCGGGCGCACCCGAACGTGGTCGAGGCGCACCACCCGCACCTCGCCGCGAAGTAAGACATTTAGGCTCGAACGCGTTCCCGCCCACGGCCGCGAAGGAGCCCCCGTGTCTGATCTCGCCACCCCCGCCATCGATTGGATGCGCCGCCACGTCGCCGCCGGTCGGCTTCCGACCGCGGTCATCGGCATCGCGACCCGCGACGGGGTTGTCGACATCGCAGCGGCCGGGTCAGACGATGCCGGTGACGCGCACGTGGATTCGCGCTACTGCCTGTACTCGGTGACGAAGCCGCTGAGCGGGCTCGCCGCGATGCGCGCCGTCGAGCAGGGCCTGCTCACCACCGACACTACGCTCGGCTCGCTCGTGCCCGAGGCGGCGTCACCCCAGGTGACGCTCGGCCAGCTGCTCAGCCACACCTCGGGGCTCGCCGACGTGGTGCTCGGCGGGGGCACGACGCAGTACGCATCGCTGCGCGACGCCCTGCTGAAGGCGGGTCTCGACTACATTCCCGGCACCGCCCGCCGCTACAACAACATCGCGTGGGAGGGCATCGCCGCGATGGTTGAGGCGGTCACCGACGAGCCATTCGCCGCCCAGGTTGAGCGGCTCGCACGCGACGCCGGGGCGACGACGCTGAGCTTCGATGATGCCGACGCGCGACCCGTCTACGACGCCGAGAAGTTCGATCACGACCATTCGGCGCTCATGGCACTGAAGCACCCCGCGGCGGGCGCGGTCGCGAGCATCCACGACCTGCTGGCGATCGGGCGGTCACTGCTCACCGGCGACGGCGCGCTCGTGACGCCGGCGACCGTCGAGGCGATGCTGCGCCCCCGAACCCGCGGGCTGTACGTGATCGACCCGCACCCGGCCGCCGTGCACGACGACTTCGGGCTCGCGTTTAACCTGCCGCGCCGCCCGGGCCTCATCGACCAGAGTTGGTACGGCCACGAGGGCTGGACCTCGACGCAGCTCTGGGTCTCCCCCGAGGCCGGGGTCGTGCTGACGCTCGTGACGAACCGCTTCGCGGCGACCGCACGCGATGCCGCGGTCGACGTCGACCAGCTGCGCAACCTCGTTACGAGCGCGTTCGGGTAGACGCGGGGCGCGCATCCGCCGCGCTGTCTCGCGCGACTCCATCGCGGCCTGCGCCGTCGCGGCGGCGACGCCCGCCGAGCGCGCGCACGACACCCGTCGACGCCCACACGACGCTGGTGCCCACGACCGCGACGACCGAGAGAATCGTGAGCCCCGCATCCGCGGTGCTGATGCCGACCCCGACGAGCGCGTAGGTGACGGTCGCCGCGTAGACGATGGAGCCGCGCGAGACGACCACGAACAGAATCGCGAGGCCGGTCGCGGCGGCGAGCACGAACGTCTGCCAGGTGATGCCCCACGCGGTGTCGTACGGAGCGCCCGTCGACTGCACCACGGTGGCGATCTGCACGAAAAAGGCCATTGAGGTCCAGCCAGAGTAGACGCCGAGGGTCAGGTACAGCAGGCCGCGCTCGGCGACGTTCCAGCTGCGAATCTCGTCGCGCGCCCCGACGACCTGGCGCCAGGCGATCACGAACGCCACGAGGTAGGCGACGAAAACGACGAGGCCAAGCGGGTTGTCTTGCCCGAACGCGGCGGTGGCGAGCCACAGCGCGAAGCTGGCGAACGCGACCGAGAACGGCGCGACGAGCCGATCACGGATGCCCCGCTCGCGGTGAATCGTCGACGGACGCACCTGCGCGAGCGCCCACACGAGCGACGCGACGATGATGAGGCCCCAGATGGCGAACCACGCTCCCGGCGGGATCAGCGGCGAGAATCGCGCGCCCGACTGCATCATCTCGTCGGAGAGCAGCGGGAACAAGCCAGACGACACCGGTTGGCCGACGGCAAGGATGACGACGAGGATGCGCGCCGCACGTCGGCGCGTCACCACCGGATCACTCGAGGTCGTCGCGGGCGCGTTCTGAGTCGGTCGCGTGTCGGAGGCCATGGCGTCGAGGGTAGGGCGAGCGGGCCGGGCGCTCAACGAATTGTCAGGGGGCGGTCAGGTGCTCGCCGACCCAGCGCACGGCAGCCGCGGCCCCGCGCTCGTCGTCGGCGAGAGCCGAAATGTGCCCCTCGCCGGGCAGCTGCCACAGTTCAGCCCCCGGCACGGTTGCGGCGAGCCAGCGTGAGTGTGCGGCCGGAACAACCCGGTCGTCGGCTCCGTGCACGAGCAGCGTCGGCGCCGTGATGCGGGCGAGGTCGACGCCCCACGGCCGCACATAGGCAAGGTCGTCGTCGATGAGGCCGTCGACTCCACTGGCGATGCCCGCCGCCGCGACGGTGCCCAGCCAGCCCCACTCGCCGGTGAGGGCCTCCCAGTCGCGGCTCGTGAAGTCGATGCCGTCGCCCGCGCTCGCCTCGTAGGCGCGCTTTGCGTCTGGCCCGTCGAGCGCGGCGCGCAGCGAGGTCGCGCTGATCTTTCCCATGCCGTCGAACCACGCGTCGAGGTCGAGGCCCGCGGCGCCGGCCGCGCCGAGCGGGGCCAGACCCCCCTCGGTGCTGACCGCGAGCACCCGGTCGGGCGCGAGTGCGGCGACGGCGAGCGCGTGCGGCCCGCCACCCGAGTGACCCATAACGGCAAAGCGTTCCAGCCCGAGCGCGTCGGCGGCGGCAATCGCGTCGCGCGCGACCGACGCAATCGTGCGCCCCTCGTGCCGGGTCGAGCCGCCGTAGCCGGGGCGGTCGAACGACACCCAGCGAAGCCCCGCGTCTTTCGCCGCACGCATCAGCGGCTCGGGCGGCGAGCCGACGTTCGGCGTGCCGTGATGCCACATGATCGGCAGGCGGCTCGAGCGCCGTCGCCCCGCCTCGTAGACGTGCAGCGTGCGCCCGTCGGCGAGCTCGATGTCGCGTTCTGTGACGCGGGTCACGGCAGCCGGCTCACGGCAGCGGGCGTCACGGCAGCGGCCCGAGCAGGTCGGTGGCGACGGTCGACTGCACGCTCTCGGGGTCGCTCGGGTGGTAGATGCCCGCCAGAACGTCCCGCTGCAGCCGGCTCAGCTCGGCCGCACTGCGGTACCCCGAGCCGCCGACGGCGTGCATGCACTCGTCGACCACCTCGCGCGCGGTCTGCACGCAGCGCTGCTTGAGCCCCGTCAGGTCGCGGAACCACCGCAGCCCCCGATCGACCCCGGCATCCCGATCGGCGGTGACCGCCTCGAGTTGCGGAGCGAGCGCGTCGAGCGCGATCGCCGCATCCGCAATGCGTCGTCGAATGTCGGGGTCGTGTGCGTACGGCGCCCCGTCGAGCTTCATGCTCGTGCGGTTCTTCGCCGACTCGACCGCGAGTTCGACCGCGCGGTCGGCGATCCCCGCGTAGACCGCGCCGATCAGCGTGAGGAAGTTGGCGAAGATCGCGAGCGTGTACTGGTCGCCGGGGGACCCCGCCGGCAGGATGCGCGCCACGCGCTCGTCACGGATGACCGCCCCATCGAGATGGGTCGTGTGCGACTGGGTGGCGCGCATGCCGAGCGTGTCCCAGTCGGGGGTAACGGTGACGCCGGGCGGGGTCGCCGTCGGGTCGCCGTGCGGGTCGTCGCGGGTGAGGAAGCCGTGCACGATGACGGGGTCGCCCGTCTCGCCGCGGGCGGGGTCGGGGTCGTGCCGGGCGAGGGTGCCAAGGCGAGTCCACGCGGGCGAGAGGGTGGTGGAGATCTTCGTGCCGGTGAGCGCCCAGCCGGGGCCGCTCGTCGGGCCGCTCGGGTCGGCATCGACCCGCTCGGCCCGGGTCGTCGAGTCGCTCATGACCCGGTCGTTGCCGCGCTCGCTGATCGCGAAGGCGAACACCTCGCCGGCGGCCGCGTCGTCGAGCACCCAGGCGAGCGAGTCGTCGCCGGCGGCGGCGAGGTCGCGGGCGACGCCCATCCAGACGAGGTGCATCGTGAGG
>DASSWY010000209.1:0-2937 GCA_035704325.1 Microcella sp.
GAATACTACCTCCCGTCAGCGTCAGCCGACGAGCGACCACTCCCAGGTGTTCCAGATGGCGCCCGTCTGGCCACCGTTGTAGACGACTCCGTCGACGGCGCCGTTGGTCGCGACCAGACCGGGGGTCTGGAAGAGCGGCAGGCCGTAGAAGTCCTCGCGCGTGAGGCCGTCGATCTCGATCATGATCTCGTCGATGGCCTCCGTGTCGCCGATGATGGTCTGCGTCTCCGCGACCAGCTCGTCGACCTCGGCGTTCGAGTAGCCGTTGTAGTTGCCACCGCCACCGGTCGCCCAGATCTGCGGCAGGCCGGCGTAGCCGACACCCGACGAGATCCAGCCGAAGATGGAGGCGTCGTAGCTGCCGTTGCCCAGCAGGCTGGACCAGTCGGGCGAGCCCGCGTCCTCGACGTTGAACCCGGCCTCAGCAGCGCTCGCCTGGATCAGCTGGAAGGCGTCGACGCGGTTGGGGTTGTTCGTGTTGTAGAGGATGCTGACCGTCGGCGTGGCGCCGGCGAGCAGCTCGGTGGCGCGCTCGATGTCGGGCTCCGCGTAGTCGCTGTAGCCGTTCGACGCGACCGCGTCCGGGTACTGCGGCTGGTTGGTGACGAACATCTGCGAGTTCAGCACCTCAGCGTCCGGCTGCACCGGCGTGACGATCGACTCGAGGATCTGCTGGCGCGGGATCGTCAGGAGGAATGCCTCGCGGACGGCCGGGTCGGAGAAGACCTCAGAGTTCATCGTCAGGTCGATGTGGTCGTACGACAGCTGCGAGCCCTGGATCAGGGTGCCGCCGAAGGCCTCGATCGCCGAGAGCGTGTCAGCCGAGGGCTGCGGCTCGATGATGTGGACCTCACCGTTCTGGAGAGCGGTGATCTGCGCGTTCGGGTCGCCGATGAAGCGGATGATGAGCTCGTCGAAGGACGGAGCCATCTCACCTCGCCACTCCGGGTTCGGCTCGAACGAGATGTAGCCACCGTCGTCGGCCACGAAGTCCTTCGGGACCCACATGCCGGCGCTGACCAGCAGGCTCTCGTCCTCGGGCATCGCGGTGATCGTGTAGCCCGTGTTCCAGAGCTCAGCGAGCTGGCCGAGCTGCTCGTTCTTCTCGGCAGGCGCCTCGGGGTCACCGGCAGGCGTCTCCTCGAGGAACGCAGCGAGCGCCTCGGTCGACTCGAAGCCAGCGTGCTCAGCGAACACGTGCGCGGGCTTCGTGATGAGGTTGACGAGGTTCCAGTCCACGTAGGGCTCGCCGTAGGTGAGCGTCAGCGTGCCGGCCTCTTCGTCGATCTCCGGGAACTCGGTCGTGTCGAGGCCCGTCGTCGAACCAGCGAGCTGGAAGTAGACGTTGCCCTCGGCGACGGTGCCGTCGTCGGCGAACGTCGCGTCGTCGTAGTAGCCGGACTGGATGGCCCACGACAGCAGCAGGTCGGTCGTCGTCATCGGCGTGCCGTCGGACCAGACCGCCTCGGGGTCGAGCGTGTAGGTCACGACGAGCGGGTCTTCGCTGACGAGCTCGACCGTGCCGTTGACCTCGCTGGGCACGACGTTGAACTCGTTGTCGACGTAGAAGAACGAGCCCGGCCCGGTGCCGTTGCCCATCAGGTAGTCGACCATGCCGTTGGTGTTCAGGTTCGCGTCGGGCGTGGCCGAGTTCAGCGCCGTCGCAGCGTTGGTCTGCGCGATGCTGATCGTGCCGCCGGTGCCCTCACCGGTTGCGCCCGACTCCGACGGCTCGGGCGTGCCGCCCGTGGTGCAGCCGGCGAGCGCAACCATGGCAGCAGTGCCGATGGCGAGCCCGGCAATCGCGCGACCGCGACGCCTCATCATGTTTGTCACTGGTTTTCCTCCTGTGCAAGGTGAGCGCGCGGCTTCATGAGCCACGATGCTCTGAGATAGTCGCCAGTCTAAGCACGCTGAAGTCGCGCCGAACGCCAGGTGACGCGATCGTTACCAAGTTGGTGCTTGCACAACGCTGAGGCTCCGTGGCCGTAGCGTTGCACCGTGCCCGTCGCTGTTCCCGCCCGCCGCCGACTCGCCGTCGAGGTCGCGCTCGTGCTGCTGCTGTCGCTCGGCGCGAGCGCGCTCTGGTCGGTGCTGCAGTTCACCGACCTGTCGACCCGCCCCGCCCCCATCGGCGAGCAGCAGGTCGCGCTCAACCCGACGCAGTCCGATCGCGCCTGGCTCGACCTGCTCTACCAGCTGACCGGCATCTTCCTCGATCTCGTCCCCGTCGCGCTCGTCTGCTGGCTGCTGTGGCACACCCGGCGGCCCCACCTGACCGCCCTCGGCATCGACGGCGCCCGCCCGTGGCGGGACACCGCATCCGGCACCGCCCTCGTGCTCGTGATCGGCGTGCCGGGCCTCGCGCTGTACTTCGCGGGCCGCGCGCTGGGGCTCACGGTCGATGTCGTGCCGTCGCCGCTCGACGCCCACTGGTTCACCGTGCCGGTGCTGCTGCTCTCGGCGCTGCGCGCGGGGCTCACCGAGGAGGTGATCGTCGTCGGCTACCTCTTCGAGCGGCTGCGGCGGCTCGGCTGGGGCGTCTGGCCGATCATCCTCGCGGCCGCCGCGCTGCGCGGCGTGTACCACCTGTACCAGGGCGTGCCGGCGCTCATCGGCAACTTCGCGATGGGCGTGCTGTTCGGCTGGCTCTACGCCCGCACCGGCAGGCTCGTGCCGCTCATCGTCGCGCACACGCTCATCGACGTCGCGGTCTTCGTCGGCTACCCGTGGGCGTACGCGACGTTCCCGGCGCTGTTCGGGTAGTCCGTCGCGAGACGGCCCCTCGGGCCTGCCCGACGGGCGGCGGGGCGGGTCAGGGCGCGGGCGTCGCCGCGTCGATGCTCCACTCCCACGCGTTCCACGTGAGGGATGCGGGACCGGGCCTGGGCGTGACGCCCTGCACCTGCGCCGCGGCGATCGTGAGCCTCGACGGCT
>DASSWY010000219.1:0-2487 GCA_035704325.1 Microcella sp.
CCTCGAGCTCTGCGGGGTGCGCGGCGGCGAACTCGAGCAGGTGGCCGTCGTCGTACAGCACGACCACACCCGCGCCCCCCTCGGGCAGCGCGAGCACGATGTTCTCCTGCCGCGGCAGCCACGACAGATCCGCCCGCACCCGCGGCCCCGCACCGTCGGCCGCGATCGCGAAAAAGTCGTGGTCGCTCCACTCGTCGCGCCGGTGCCGACCGGCCTCGCTCGCCGAGCCCATGAGCGCGAGGCCCACCAGCTCGGGGTTGTCGCGCACTCCGCGCGCCAGCTCGTCAGACAGCTCGTCAAAACGCCGGGAATCGGTCACGGCGCACCTCCTTCGCGGGGCGCCACGCGCATCCCGCATCATCGGGCGGCCACCGGCCGCCGCATCGAAAAGATGACAACGCGGATGCGCGACCAGCGTCGCGACAGGGCCGTTCGATTGTGGGCGCCCGGCTCGGGCGCGCCCAGTCTGCCACCGTGAAGCGCGGCGCGCCAGAGGTGCGAGACTGGCCCCCGTGATCGGTCTCGGCACTCTCATCAACGTCGTTGCCATCGTCGCCGGGGCCGCGGCCGGGCGACTCATCGGGCACCGACTGCCCGAGCGCACGAACCGCCTCGTCACCGACGTGCTCGGCCTGGTCGTGCTCGTCATCGGCGGGCTCAACCTCGCCGCCCTCTCTGACCCCGACTACGTGGCGACGGTCACACCGGGCGGCACGCTGCTCGTCGTGCTCGGGGCGCTGCTCATCGGCGGCATCACGGGCTCAGCCCTGCGCATTGAAGACCGACTCGAGCAGTTCGGCGGCTGGTTGCAGGGCCGCGTCTCGCGGGCGCTGCCGGCGCCCGCCCCCGCCGTCGGCCTGGACGGCGCAGACCCCGACACCGCCGCCATTGACGCGGCCGCCGCCCTGCACGCGGCGAAGCGCGCCCAGTTCATCACCGGCTTCGTCAACGCCTCGCTCGTGTTCTGCATCGGCCCGCTCGCGATCCTCGGAGCCTTCAGCGACGGCACCGGCCAGGGCATCGACCAGCTGGCCCTCAAGTCGGTGCTCGACGGATTCGCGTCGATCGCGTTCGCGGCGACCCTCGGCTGGGGCGTTGCCCTCTCGGCCCTGCCGGTCGGCCTGTGGCAGGGGCTGCTGACCATACTCGCCGCCACCCTCGGGGCGGTCATGTCGAACGCCGCGATCGCCTCCCTGACCGCCACGGGCGGCGTGCTGCTGCTCGGCGTGGGCCTGCGCATCATGAACGTGCGCACGATCGCGGTCGGCGACCTGCTGCCCGCGCTCATCGCGGCCCCCCTGCTCACCGTGCTCGTGGGCACGCTGCTCGGCACGGCGTAGCCCGCGCGGCTACCGTGGGCTGATGCCCACCACCGTTCGCCGCATCCGAGCCGATGAGTGGCCCCGCGTGCGCGACTTTCGACTCGAGGCCGTCGCCGACCCGGCCGCCCCGATCGCGTTTCTCTCAAGCGCCGACGACGAGCGTGCCCACTCCGACGAGTTCTGGCGCGAGCGCGCGGCCACCAACGCAGCCGGCGACGACTCAGCCCAGTTCGTCGCCGTCACCGACGAGGATGCGTGGCTCGGCACCGCGACGGCGCTGCGTCGCATCGTCGGCCAGGTCGACCACCTCGGCCGCCCCGTCACGCGCGACCGCATCGACATCGTCGGCGTCTACGTAGCCCCGGATGCTCGCGGCCGCCGCATCGTCGACCTCCTCTTCGAGGCGGTCGCCTCGTGGGCCGCCGACCGCGGAGCCGAGGCGCTCACCCTCGACGTGCACCGCGACAACGCCCGCGCCCGCGCGGCGTACGCCCGCGCCGGCTTCACCCCGACCGATGTCGAGTTCACGGGCCCGATCGGCCCTGAGCTCGAGCTATGGAAGCCGATCGCGTAGTTTCGCCAGCGCGTTCTCGGGAACAGCCACGCGCATCCGTGCGTTGCATCAGGCATGACGAACACTGTCGAGAACCCTGCCCGCGTGACCATGTACGGCGCCGACTGGTGCCGCGACTGCCGCCGCAGCGAGGCCCTGCTCAACGAGCTGGGCGTCGACTGGGTGAAGGTCGATGTTGAGCAGAGCGCCGAGGCCGCCGAGACGGCGAAGTCGATCAGCGGGCGCATGAACATTCCCGTCGTGCACTTTCCCGACGGCAGCTTCCAGGTCGAGCCGAGCGACGCCGACCTCAAGGCGAAGCTCGAGGCACTCGGCGCGCTCTAAGCGCAAAGTGCGGGCCAGCGTCGAGCGCGTTAGGCGCTGGGCGCTGCACGTTGCGCCGCGAATGGTCAGTTGTGGGGGCCTCATCGGCCGAAACGCCCCACAACTGACCATTCAGCGCAGAAGCCGGCGCCGGCGCAGTGAGTTGCCCATTGTGGTCGCACTCGGTCGCACGAGGGCATCACAAGGGGCAACTCACGCCGGTCACGCTGCCCCGCGCTTCGGCCTGCCCGAGGAGGTGGCCGCGATGGCCCTGTTCATCGCCGCCGA
>DASSWY010000243.1:0-2264 GCA_035704325.1 Microcella sp.
CCCACGAGGAAGACGAATTCGCCCGCGAGAATTTCGAGGTCGACGGCGTTGAGCGCCGGCCTCGCGTTGCCCCGGTAGACCTTGGTGACCTCATCGAATCGAATCATCGCCGGTCAGCGTAGGCGCGGGTTCAGGATGCACGGGGTTGCGACGCGCGTCGGGGCCCCGACTCCCAGCCGCCGCTTGCGAAACCCGGCCGGGCCAGCCGCGGCTGGTCGTTCAGCGTCAGTCGCTCGGCTTCTGCTTGCGCCACTTGATGCCCGCGGCAATGAAGCCGTCGAGCTCACCGTCGAACACCTTCGAGGGGTTGCCCTCTTCGTACTCAGTGCGCAGGTCTTTCACCATTTGGTACGGCGCGAGCACGTACGAGCGCATCTGGTCGCCCCAGCTGGCGGTGATGGTGCCGGCGAGCTCTTTCTTGGTGGCGGCCTCCTGCTCTTTCTGCAGCAGCAGCAGGCGTGATTGCAGCACGCGCATGGCGGCGGCGCGGTTCTGAATCTGGCTCTTCTCGTTCTGCATCGACACGACGGTGCCGGTCGGCAGGTGGGTGATGCGCACGGCCGAGTCGGTCGTGTTGACGCTCTGGCCGCCGGGGCCCGACGAGCGGAACACGTCGACCCGAATGTCGCTTTCGGGAATCTCGATCTCAGCCGTTTCTTCCATGAGCGGAATCACCTCGACCGCGGCGAAGCTCGTCTGGCGCTTGCCCGCCGCACCGAAGGGGCTCATGCGCACGAGGCGGTGCGTACCGGCCTCGACGCTGAGCGTGCCGAAGGCGTAGCGCGCGTCGATCTGGAAGGTCGTCGACTTGATGCCCGCCTCTTCGGCGTATGAGGTGTCCATGACGGTGGCCTGGTAGCCGTGCTGCTCGGCCCAGCGCAGGTACATGCGCTGCAGCATCTCGGCGAAGTCGGCGGCATCGACGCCGCCCGCGCCCGAGCGAATGGTGATGACGGCGGGCCGGTCGTCGTACTCGCCGTCGAGCAGGGTCTGCACCTCGAGCTCGGCGAGGGTCTTCTCGATGGCCGTCAGTTCGTCGGCCGCCTCGACCGCCACGTCGGCGTCGTCGGCCTCGCGCGCCATCTCGATGAGCACGTCGAGGTCGTCGAGGCGCTGCTCGAGTTCGATGAGGCGCTTCAGCTCGGCCTGCTTGTGGCTGAGGGCGCTCGTCACCTTCTGGGCGGCGTCGACGTCGTCCCACAGGTCAGGCGCGGCGGCCTTCTCGCCGAGCTCGGCAACCTCTTTCTCAAGGCGGTCGACGTCGACCACAGAGCGGATGTCGCGGAAGGTGGAGCGGGCGGCGCCGATGCGCTCAGAAAAATCGAGGTCGATCATGTCGCGCCCAGCCTACCCGCGGGTTCGGGGCATCGGCCGGGCGTAGCATCGCGAGCGCCATGCTGCGAGAGGAAACGCGCCCCTTCCGGTGGCGGTCGATTGCCGCCCCCGCGTTCGTACCCACCCTGCTGTTCACGATCGGTGAGGGCGCGATCTTGCCGCTGATCCCGGCGCTCGCCCTCGGCGTCGGCGCCGATCTCGCCGGCGCGAGCGTCGTCGCCGCCATGCTGCTGGTCGGCGTTCTCATCGGGGATGTTCCGGCCGGCTTCATCGTCGGACGCATCGGTGAGCGCACCGCCATGCTGGGCGCCTCGGCTCTCGCCGCCGCCGGCATCGGCCTCGCGCTCATCGCCACCACTCCCCTGCTGCTGAGCCTCGGCATGACCGTGCTCGGCATCGCCGCGGCGGTCTTCGGCCTCGCCCGCCACGCGCTGCTGACGAGCGTCGTGCCGGTCGCCTACCGCGCCCGCGCCCTGTCGACGCTCGGTGGCATCTTCCGCCTCGGCCTCTTTATCGGGCCGTTCGCGGCGGCGGCGCTCGTTGCCGCGACCGGAGCCGTGACGAGCATCCTCTGGTTTGCGTTGCTGATGTGCGGGCTGGTGGCGCTCAGCATCGTGGCGTTGCCCGACCCCGAGCGCATCCTGCACCACCGCTCGACACCCGTGGGGGGCGCGCTCACGCCGGCGGGCGTGTTCCGCACGATCGCCGAGCGGCGCGACGTGCTCGCTCGGCTGGGGGCGGCGGCGCTCGTCGTGTCGGCGCTGCGGGCAGTGCGGCAGGTGATCTTGCCGCTGTGGGCGGTGAGCATCGGGCTGGGCGAGGCCGAGACGGCGCTCATCATCGGAATCGCGGGCGGCGTCGACGTCGCGCTGTTCTACCTGGGCGGCTGGCTGATGGACCGCTTCGGCCGCCTCTACACCGCCGTGCCG
>DASSWY010000285.1:0-2833 GCA_035704325.1 Microcella sp.
GCCCGCCCGCGCACGCTGACGCTGGCGCTCGCCCCGGTCATTCTCGGCACCGCCGTCGCCTACTGGTTCGCCGCCTTCGACCCGACGCTCGCGGGGCTCGCCCTCGCCGTCGCGGTCTTCCTGCAGGTCGGCGTGAACTACGCCAACGACTACAGCGACGGCGTGCGAGGCACCGACGCGGTGCGGGTCGGCCCCAGCCGCCTCACCGGTTCGGGCGCCGCGAAACCGCGAACGGTGCTGACCGTCGCGCTCGTCTTCTTCGCCCTCGCGGCGGCCGCCGGCCTCGCGATCGTCGTGCTCACGCAGCTGTGGTGGCTGATCGCGGTCGGCGCCGTCGCGCTGGTCGCCGCCTGGTTCTACACGGGCGGAAAGCGTCCATACGGATACGCGGGGCTCGGCGAACTTGTCGCCTTCGTCTTCTTCGGGCCGGTTGCCGTCGTCGGCACGACCTTCATTCAGACGGGCACGGCGCCGTTCGCGTCGTGGCTCGCCGGCGTCATGATCGGACTGTTCGCGGCGGCAATTCTGCTGGTCAACAACATTCGCGACGTCGAGCAGGACACGCTCGCCGGCAAGCGCACGCTCGCGGTGCGCGTTGGGTCGAGAGCGGCGCGCATCCTCTTTGTGGTTCTGTTAGCGCTGCCGTTCGCGGGCCTTGTGTGGTTCATCATTCTGTTCCCGGCGGCACCGCTGGCCTTCTTTGCCCTGCTGCTGACGCTGCCGGTGAGCCTCATCGTCATCACGGCGCGCACGCCGCGCGAGTTGATTCTCGCGCTTCAGCTGACAAGCCTCGCGGCGCTGGTGTTCGCGGTCGCGCTCGGCTCCGCGATCGCGTTCTAAGAACGGGGAGACGGAGCCGGCGGCGGCACGTCGCCCTCGCCGTCGAGCAGCGCATCCTCTTCGGCGGTGTCGTCGTCGACCTTGCCGCGCTGCGCCCGCGCGCGACGTTCGGCCACGTCGACCGCCACCGCCTCGCGCAGGCGCCCGAAGAAGATGTACGACACGGCGAACGAGATGAGGGCGGCGCCGAGGCCGGCAATCAGGTACACCGGAAACCCGTTGATGCCGGTCGATTCGAGCGGCAGCCGCAGGTAGGTCGCCAGCAGGGCGAAGACGGCGGCAAAGATGCCGAACCGCAGCAGGCTGTAGACGATCCACGGGCGCACGGGACCAGTCTAGGGAAGCCGAGCCGAGCATCCACCCGGCGTGGGGCGGGCACTCACGCCGCGCACAGCGCCCGTGCGTACACTTCACACCATGGTTCGGGTCATCCTCATCGGCGGTGTGATCGCTGTCGCGTTCACGATTTACACGCTTGTCGACGTGCTGATGACCGAGCGCTCGCGCATCCGCGGTGTGCCGAAGCCCGTCTGGGCGATCATCACGTTGCTGCCCGTCATCGGCGGGGTGCTGTGGTTGACGGTCGGCAAGATCAAGCGCGGCCCGCGTCGCACGGTCGGCCCGATTGCTCCCGACGACGACCCCAGCTTTCTGAGCACGCTCAGCCAGGAAGAGATTCGTCGCCGCGCCGAACAAGACGAGCGTCTGCGCCGCCTCGAACAAGAGCTGGCCGATCTCGAGGCGGAAGACGACGATGACAACGACACCCCCCGCGCCGGAACCGCCGGCTAGCGCCGAGCACCCGATCGCGCCGGCGAGCCCGGCCGCCGAGGCGGCCATGGCTCTGCTTCACGGGATGCACGCCCTCGGCCTCGAGGACGTCGTCGTCAGCCCCGGCTCGCGCTCGCAGGCCCTCGCCCTCGCCGCGGCCGCGCTCGAGCGCGAAGGCCGCCTGCGCGTTCACGTGCGCATCGACGAACGCGTCGCCGGCTTCACGGCACTGGGTCTCGCGGTCGAGTCGGGCCGCCCGGTCGCCGTCATCTGCACCTCGGGCACTGCCGTCGCGAACCTGCACCCCGCTGTGCTCGAGGCGCACCATTCGGGCGTGCCACTCGTGCTGCTCACCGCCGACCGCCCGCGTGAGCTGCGCGGCATCGGCGCCAACCAGACGACAAACCAGGTGGGCATCTTCGGCGACATGGTCGCCGCCGACTGGGATGTCGACGCCCCCACCGGGGCGCCCGGCGAAGCCGATGACATGCGCGAGCTGGCCGCCGTCGCCCTGCGGGCCGCCGCCGATGGGCCCGTGCACCTGAACCTCGCCTACCGCGAGCCGCTCAGCGGAGCCGAGCCGAGCATCCCCGAGATCGCGGCGGCAGCCGACGACGACGCGGCGGCCGACACGGCCGATGCGCCTGCGCCCCTGTGGCAGCGCACCCCCGGCCCGAACGTCATCGACCTCGAACCCGACGACGCTACCGTCGTCATCGCCGGCCACGGCGCCGGCGCCCAGGCCGAAGAGCTCGCCGTCGCCCTCGGCGCCCCGCTCCTCGCCGAGGTCTCGAGCGGCGCCCGCTTCGGCCGGCACGCCGTCGTCGCCTACCGCGAGGTGCTGCGCGGCCCGCACGGCGAGGCGGTCGGCCGCGCCGTCGTGCTCGGCCACCCGACGCTCAGCCGCGAGGTTCCCGCCCTGCTCGAGCGCGACGACGTCGAGGTGATCGTCGTGCGCGCCCCCGGCGCCGACGCCTACAACCCGGGCCGCCGCGCCCGCGTCGTCGACGACGTGCGCGTCATCGGCAAGCCCGACCCGCAGGCCGTGCGCCGCTGGGTCGGCGGCTGGGTGGCGATGAGCCGCGCCGTGCTCGAGTCGACGGCGCCCGACGACCCTGCGCCCGACCTTGAGCAGTCCGCCTCGACCGACATGAGCGTGCGGCTCGCCTTCGCGAAGGCTGAGGCGGCGATTCTGCGCCAACGCGTTGACCGGCGGATGCTC
>DASSWY010000326.1:0-2373 GCA_035704325.1 Microcella sp.
CATTCTGATTGTCGGCGTGGGCCCGGGTATCGCCCGCTGCGTGCTGTGGACGACGGCGGGCCTCCTCGTCGCCGAGACGTCGTCGGCTGTCGTGATCGTCGCGCTCGGCGGCGTGTGGGTTCCGGCCCCGGGGCCGATCACGCTCTGGGTGTTCCTCGTGCTGGGGCTTGCGTCGCTGCAGCTGCGGCGTCTGCAGGCGCGCACCGCGATTCCCGCCCTGTATCGCGCCGCGCGCGACGAGATGCTCGCCGAGACGCGGCGCGGCTTCGAGCGCCGCGCCACCGCCCTCGTGCACGACACGATGCTGAACGACCTGGCCCTGATCGCCCAGCATGACGAGGGGCCGCTGCGGCCGGGCATCGGCGACGCCGTCCGTGCCGACCTCGCGACGCTCGTGGGCGAGGAGTGGCTCATCGACGAGGCGTCGCCCTCCGAGCGCTCGGCTCACGCCGAGTTCGAGCGGATGCTCGCCGACGCGACCGCGGGAGAACTTGCGGTCGTCGTCGCCGGCGATCCGGGCATCCTCGATCGCGTTGACGGTCACGCGCGCGCCGAGTTTCTGCGCGCCATCGGCCAGGCGCTCGTGAACGTGCGCCGGCACGCGGGCGTGACCGAGGCGGAGGTCGTGCTCGGCGCACAGCACGACGAGGTGTCGGCGATGGTGGTCGACGCCGGTCGCGGATTCGACCCGACGCCCGGCGTCGAGGGGCGGCTCGGCGTGGGCCTCAGCATCGTCGCCCGTCTGGAGGCCATCGGCGGCGAGGCGCAGCTCTGGTCGCGGGTGGGCAGCGGAACCACGGTGATGCTGCGGCTTCCGCTCGCCGCACCACCGGTGTCGCCCGACCCCTTCGACATCGATGACGGCCCGGATGCGCGCCCCCAGTCGGCGCCGGAGGTCACCGCATGAGCGCCCCCGCCCCGTCGCTCGCGCCGCGTCGTCCCGGGCCCTGGGCGCTGCGCACCGATCGACTTGACCCCCTGTCGGCCGCGTCGGCGCGCCCGGTCACCGTCACCCTCGCCCTCGCGATGGTCGCGCTCGCGGGCCTCGACACGATCGTGAAGGCGAACCAGGTGACCTCGGTGCCGTGGCTCATCGTCACGATGGCGGCCCTCGTCAGCGCCATGGCCCTGCTCATTGACCGCACCCGCGTCGACCGGCCGGCGTGGTCGCGCGGCTCAGCGGTGCTGTTTCACCTGACGCTGGTCGTGATGATGGTCGCGAGTGCTCTGTCGACCGCGGGGGCGAACGCGTCGGTGCGCGACGACTGGGCGCCGCTCATCGTCGGCTTCGCGCTGTTCTGCCTCACCCCGTACCGCTCTGCCCGCGAGCTGGCGGTCTGGACCGTCGTGCACACCGTGGTGGCGGGGGCGCTCGGCGTCGCTCAGGCGGGTAGCGCGACGACCCTGCTGCCCGCGCCACTGTTCGCGATCTCGGGCGGCGTCGCGGTGCTGATCATCGGCACGGCGGCCGTCGCGTACGCAAAGTCGATGAACACGTCGATCGTTCGGTGGGAGCAGCGCGCCTGGGCCCGCGCCGTCGCCGTCGTGGGCGAGGCGCGGCACGGGGTCGCGCGCTCGGTCCGCCAGCGCGAAATCAGCCGCGTGGGCCGCGACGCGCTGCCCGTGCTCGCGCGCGTTGCCGAAAACGATGCGGTGACGACGGCCGACCGCGACGAGGCGGCGGAACGCGCCGCGAGCATCCGATGCACCCTCGTCGAGGCGGCCGGGCGCAGCTGGGTGCGCGAACTCGCCGACGACCTCATCGAGCGCCGACCCGAGCTCGCAGTGGCGATGACCGTCGCCGACGCTGACGATCTCGCGCGCTCCGCGACGCTCGAGCAGCGCACGCTCATTCGCGCGATCGTCGGGGCGGTCATGGATGCTCCGGGCACACGTGCGGTGCACCTCGCGATCACCGCATCCCCCCGTCACAGCGGCCCCAGCGTGCGCCTTGAGGTGCGAGGAGTGGAGCCGCCGAGCGTCGCCCGCGAGGCCCTGCGCCCCCTCATCGGCGTGGCGCGGGGGCTCGCCCGGCACTGCGCGGTGGTCGAGGTTCACGACGCCCTCGTCATAGAGTTTGCGTATGGACACTAGGGCGTTCCCTCCCGCTCGGGTGCGCCTGGCCATCCTCGATGATCACGAGATGCTGCTCGACAGCATGGCGTCGTGGATCGCCGCAAACGCTCCCGACTTTGATCTGGTGCTCACCGCGCCCACGTGGTTTGAGCTGGTGCAGAGCGAGCAGTTCCCCACCGACCTCGTGCTGCTCGACTTTCAGCTGCAAGAGCCGGTGTCGATCGAGGCCCGGGTGCGCACGTGTCGTGCGGCCGGCGCGAAGGTCATCATCCTCACCAGCCTTGACACCGACGAAGC
>DASSWY010000239.1:0-5332 GCA_035704325.1 Microcella sp.
GTACGGCACGTCGTTGCCGCCCGGCAAGCCGAAGACCGAGTGGGCGAACCGGGTGACGGCGTCGGTGCGCGACAACGGCGACCTGACGCTGGAGGTCGGCGACCGCATCCGTCACGACGACTTCGGCGAGGGGCGCGTGACCGGCGTGACGCAGAACGGGGCGAAGTCGATCGCCGAAGTGCAGTTCGACTCGGCGGGGCGCAAGCGGCTGCTCATCAAGATCAGTCCGATCGTGAAGCTGTAGCGCGCGGCTGACGCGTTCCTGACGGGTCGACGCTCGTTCGCGTCGAACCCGAACCCCCAGTTATGGGCGGTTCGACGCACGCCCCTCGCCGTTAGCGACAGAATGGGCACACGGCGACGGCGGAAGGATCACCCCCATGGACATCTCGACAACGCAGCACGGCAACGGTGTGACCGAGATCGGCGTGACGGGTCGACTCAACATGGTGACCGCCGCGCGTGTGCGCGACGCCATTCAGACCGCCGTCGAATCCAACCACCCGCGGGTCGCCGTCGACCTGTCTGGGGTGGTTTTTCTCGACTCGTCGGGCCTCGGGGCCTTGATAGCGGGTCTCAAGACGGCGCGGGAGGCCGGCGGCGACGTACGCCTGGTGCGGCCCACCGAGCAGGTCGACCTGGTGCTCGACCTCACCAACATGGGAACGGTATTGAAGTCGTTCGACAGCGTCGAGAGCGCGTACCCGAATGGGTGAGATGGTCACTCGCACGCTGCGGTTGATGTCGCCACCCGACACGGTCGACACCGTGCATGAACTGCTCGACGCGATGTGGCCGACGGTTCCTGACCTGCACGACCGCGATCGCATGGCGCTCGACACTGCCATTATTGAGCTCGCAGCCAACGTTATTCAGCATGCGAACCGCGGCCGCCCGATCACGGCGACACTCACGGTTATCGCGTTTGCCGGCCGCATCGAGGCGACGCTGAGTGACTCCGGCGAGATCGGGGAGGTCGACATCGAGGGCCGCTCGATGCCCGAGGCCGATGAACTGGCCGAGTCGGGTCGCGGCATCGCCCTCATGAAGGCCCTCGTCGATACGGTCGAGCACCGCCGCGTCGATGGTTTCAACCACTGGACGCTCGTGCGCGCGCGCGAGCAGGTGCGGGTTCCGGATGCGCCCCCGAGGCACATGCCCTCCGTCTCGATTAGCGGCATCATCGACGAGATGGCCCGCCAGCGTGCGCTCGAAGAGATGGGGCTGCTCGACACCCCGCCTGAAGATCGCTTCGACCGCGTGACCCGTCTCGCGAAGCAGTTGTTCGGCGTGAGCGGCGCCGCCATCAACCTCGTTGACGGCGACCGTCAGTGGTCGAAGTCGATGCAGGCCGATTTTCCCGATGAGTTGCCGCGGGAGCTGTCGACGTGTGCGATCACGATTCAGGAGGAACGCACGCTCGTCGTTCCCGACCTGCTCGCCGATCCGCAGTTCGCGCACCAGGCGGTTCCGGGGGCGTACGAGTTCTACGCCGGTCACCCGCTGCACGCCCCCGGCGGCGAACGCATCGGCTCGCTCTGCGTCTTCGACGATCGCCCCCGCGGGTTCAGCGAACGCGAAGAAGAGATGCTGCGTGACCTGGCCGACTGGGTGCAGCAAGAACTCACCGCGAGCCACGAGCTGAGCCGCGCCGCCGAGGTGCAGCAGGGCCTACTGCCGCAGTCGCTCATCAGCATGCCCGGGTGGGACATCGCGGGTATGTGCTTGCCGGCCCGCGCTGTGGGTGGCGACTTCTACGACTGGTACCCCGTCGGCGAGGGCGCTGCGATCACGCTCGCCGACACCATGGGCAAGGGCATCGGCTCGGCCATTATCGCGGCGACCGTGCGGGCCGTGCTGCGCTCGGCCGCCCGCTTCGGTGACGTGGCTGGCGCCGTCGACCTGGCCGCCGCATCCCTGAACGCCGACCTCGACACGACGGGCCTCTTTGTCACGCTGCTGCACGGCCGTCTCGACATGGACACCGGAGAGTTCACCTACGTCGACGCCGGCCACGGGCTCACCGTCGTCGCCCGGCGCGACGGCACGATTGAGCGCCTGCGTTCGTCGACACCGCCGCTCGGCGTCGATCTTGACACCGAGTGGCAGTCGAGCAGCGTGACTCTCAACCCGGGCGACGTGCTGATCACGGCCAGCGACGGCCTGCTCGACCTCTATGACGGAACCCTCGACGCCCTCGACAAAATCGGAGCGCTCGCGTTGCTCGCCTCCACCTCGTCCGAGGTGACGGATGCCGTGCGAACGCGGGCCCGGGGGGTGGCTCCCGACGACGTGACCGTGGTGGTGGTGAGGCGTGACGGCTGACGACATGCGGGTGATGCCCGGCGGCGAGGTCGACGACTCGATGATCGACGGCCTGCCGCAGCCCGTGGATCAGGCGGGCAGTGAGCGAGGGGCGACGGCGCGGTTCATTGCCGTCCGCATCCTCGTGATCCTGACGCTGCTGACCGGCACGATCTACATCGTGTGGCGCTGGGGCTTCTCGCTCAACTTCGATGCCTGGTGGATCGCGATCCCGCTCGTCATGGCTGAAACCTATGCGCTCATCGACGTGTTCTTCTTCGGCTTCACGCTGTGGCGGGCCCGATCGCGCCCCGCGCCGCCTACGCCTCCCGCGGGGCTGACGGTCGACGTGTTCATCACGACGTACAACGAGGACGTCGCGCTGGTGCGCGAGACCGCTAAAGCGGCCACGCGCATCCGATACCCCCACCGCACCTACGTACTCGACGACGGCAATCGCGCGGAGATGCGCGCCATGGCCGAGGAGCTCGGCATCGGCTACATCACGCGCGGTCCCGGCTGGCAGAACCGGCCGCTGCACGCGAAAGCGGGCAACCTCAACAACGCGCTGCTGCAGACCGACGGCGAATTCCTGCTGATTCTCGACGCCGACCAGATTCCGCGGCCGCAGATTCTCGACCGCACGCTCGGCTACTTCTCGAAGCGCACCGTCGCGCTCGTGCAGACACCGCAAGAGTTCGTCAACGTGCCCGACCACGACCCTCTGGGGTCTCAGGCGCCGCTCTTCTACGGCCCCATTCAGCAGGGTAAAGACGGCTGGAACGCCGCCTTCTTCTGCGGCTCAAACGCGATCCTGCGCCGTGAGGCGCTCATGCAGCTCGGCATCTCGCGCTACGTGGTCGAACTCGAGCAGGCGGTGTCGGCGGCGCTCGCCGGGGCGACGCGCGTTTTGCGCCAGGCGCGTCGGCGGCCCGAGGCGAAGGATCCCCGGGTCGCTGCCGCCCTCGACGAGATCCGCATCGCCGTTCTCGAGGCCCGCCGCGCCGTGCGTGAGCACAGCGAGTCGCTCGGCACCGTCACCTATCGCTTGCAGCAAACCATCACGCGGGTATCAGAGGAGCTGGTCGGGGCCGACATGGCCCTGATCGCCCAAGACCTGGAGGCGATCGGCGAACTGCACACCGAGTCGGGCCCCGACTTCGACGTGCTGACCGACGTGGGTGCCAACGTCGACGCGCTCACCGCGCGCGAACTGAGCCCGCTGGGCGCTCTCAGTTCGGTGCAGAAACTGCTGCGCTCAATCGACGTTGACCGCGACGACGAAGCGCAACCCCTCATGCCACTCGCCACCATCTCGGTGACGGAAGACATGGCGACGTCGATGCGCCTGCACGGCATGGGCTGGGGCAGTGTGTACCACCACGAGACCCTCGCCGACGGTCTCGCGCCCGAAGACCTCGGCACGATGATGAAGCAGCGCTTGCGCTGGGCGCAGGGCACGATCCAGGTCATGCTGCGCGAGAACCCGCTGACGCAACGGGGGCTCTCAGTGCCCCAGCGCATCCTGTATTTCGCCACGATGTGGAGCTACCTGAGCGGTTTCGCGGCGCTCGCGTTCTTCGCCGCTCCGATCATCTTCCTGGTGGGGGGCGTGCTGCCCGTCTCGTCGACAGCATTCGAGTTCTTCCTGCGCTTCCTGCCGTACCTCATCATCAGTCAGCTGCTCTTCCTCGTGGCGAGCCGTGGGCTGTCGACCTGGCGCGGCCAGCAGTACAGCCTGGCGCTGTTCCCCATCTGGATTCGCTCGGTGACCTCGGCCGTCGCGAACGTCTGGTTTGGTAAGCCCCTCGGCTTCGTGGTGACCGACAAGTCGGGCCCGAGTGGTCGAGCGCCGCTGCGGCTCGTGTGGCCGCAGATTCTCGTCGCCGTGCTGCTCATCATCGCCACCGTCGTCGGCATCGTGCGCCTCGCCCTCGGCATCGGTGAGCCGATCGGCACCGCCATCAACCTGGGCTGGGTCGTGTTCGACCTCATCATTTTGAGTGTCCTCGTGCATGCGGTGCGCTACCGCGGGTACGGTGCCGATAGCGAGTCTGACGAGAGGGTTACCGCGTGAACATTGAGATGGTCGACGGCCCGGGAGGTGTCGTCGTGCTGCGCCCGGTGGGGAGGCTGAACATGGTCGCCGCGCCCGCCGTGCGCGAAGCGGTGAGTTCAGTCGTCGACAGCGGGCGCTCGCGCATCGCGGTTGACCTCTCGGGGGTCGACTTCATCGACTCCTCCGGCCTCGGCGCCCTGATCAGTGGGCTCAAGTCGACGCGCCAGGCCGGCGGCGACCTGCGCATTGCCGGGGCGAACGATCAGGTGAAATTGGTGCTCTCGCTCACCAACCTTGAGCGCGTGCTCACACCGTATGACACGGTCGAGAATGCGTACGGTGATGCCTGAGTCAGTCTCGCGCACAGTGCGGCTGACGACGCCGCCCGGTGACGTCAACACGGTTCACGACTTCCTCGTGGATGTGTGGCACGAGGCCGGCACGGTGTCCGAGATCGACCGCATGAGCATCGAGACGGCCCTCATCGAGTTGGCGGCCAACGTCATGCAGCACGCCGACAGCGATGGAGCTGGCCTCGCCTGTGAGTTTTCGATCGTCATCGACGACGAGGCGATCGCCATCACGGTGCGCGACACCGGCGAGCCCGGTGAGATTCAGCTCGGGGGTGCCGAAATGCCCGAGCTTGACGCCGAGTCGGGGCGCGGCCTCGCCCTCATCACGGCCCTGGTTGACGATGTGGCATATTCGCAGGAAGGCGGCCACAACGTCTGGCGCTTGCGTCGTTCGCGGGTGGCGACCGCCTGAACGGCCGCCGCATGAGGCGGATGCGCGGGGCGAGCATCCGCTGAACGGGAGCGGTGACCGCGTGGTCACCGAAGGGGAGTACCCTGGCAGAGGCCGATTTGTCTCGACATCGAGAAATCTCTCGGGGCAGCGTTCGCGGCCACTGACCCCCTGTCACTCGCACGCGGATGGGATGAAAAAAGCGTGGATCTTTTCGAGTATCAA
>DASSWY010000339.1:0-4647 GCA_035704325.1 Microcella sp.
AGCGGCTCCGGCGCGATATCGGGGCGCAGCCGCGCGGCGAGGGCGTCGACCGCGGGCGACACGCTGCGGTCGTCGAGCGCGAGCTGTGCGCGCAGACCGGGTGGCAGCGCAGCCCCTGCACCAGGCTGTGCCGCCCGCTCAGTGGCGTTCGGGGGTCGACCGGCTGCGCTCACCAGCGCCCGAGGGTCGTCGACAGCACCGCAAGGGCGGCGGGCCCCGCGGTCGAGGTGCGCAACACCGTGTCGCCGAGCAACACGGGGCGCGCGCCCGCCGCGGTGAGGGCGCCGAGCTCCTCGGGGCTCACGCCCCCCTCGGGCCCGACGACGAGCAGCACCTCTGCGCTGAGCTCACCCGGGTTGAGCGCGCTCAGCCGCTCCGTCGCAGTCGGTTCGAGCACGAGCAGCGTCGTGCCCTCGCTCGCGGCCCGAGCCAGCAGCTCGCGGGTCGTTGTGATCGCCGACACCTCGGGCACGCGCGGCCGGATGGCCTGCTTCGACGCCTCGCGCACGATCGCCTGCCACCGCGCGCGGCCCTTCTCGGCCTTCGGGCCTTTCCAGATCGACACGCTGCGGGCAGCCTGCCACGGCACGATCGCGTCGACACCGAGCTCGGTCGCTGCCTGAACGGCCAATTCGTCGCGGTCACCCTTCGCGAGCGCCTGCACCAGCGTCAGGCGCGTTGCGGGGGCGGGATGCGCATCCACGCTCTCGAGCACAAGCGCGACGCGATCGGGCGCCGCGTCGACAACGCGGCCGAGCGCGACGGTGCCCGCGCCGTCGCCGACGCGCACGGTTTCGCCCGCGCGTAGACGTGCGACGGTGACGGCGTGACGCGCATCCGGACCGGTGAGCGCCACCTCGTCGCCCGCCGACGCGCCACGAAGCGCGAGGCTCTCGTCGAGGTAGAAGTGCGCCACGCCCGCGACGCTACAGGTTCAGAAAGCGGTCGCGCAGCTTCGAGAACAGGCCCTGCTGGAACGTCGAGAACTGCGGAGGCACGGGGCGACGGCTCTGCGCGAACTCTTGGATGAGCTTCGTCTCTTTGCTGTTCAGACGCACCGGTGTGACGACCTGGATGCCGAGCTTCAGGTCGCCGCGACCCGAGCCGCGCAAGCGCGTAATGCCGCGCTCTTTCACCGTGATGACCTCGGCGCTCTGCGTGCCGGGCTTCACCTCGATCGCGACGTCACCGTCAAGGGCGGGCAGGGTCACCGTGGTGCCGAGAATCGCGTCGGCCATCTGCACCTCAACGGTGGCCATGAGGTCATCGCCCTGACGGCTGAAGGTCTCGTGCGTCTTGACCTTGATCTCGAGGTACAGGTCGCCGTTCGGGCCGCCGGCAGGGCCGACCTCGCCCTGACCGGGCAGCTGAATGCGCAGGCCCGTGTCGACGCCGGCGGGGATGTCGACCGGCACGTTGCGGCGGGCACGCACCCGGCCCTGGCCGGCGCACGAGGGGCAGGGGTTCTGGATGACCGTGCCGTAGCCACGGCACGAGCCACACGGCGACGACGTCATGACGTTGCCGAGCAGGCTGCGGACGGTGCGCTGAATCTGGCCGGAGCCGCGGCAAATGTCACACGTGACGCGCTCGGTTCCGGGTGCACAGCACGAGCCGTTACAGGTCTCGCACAGCACCGCGGTGTCGACCTCCAGGGTGCGGTTCGTGCCGAAGATGATCTCCTGCAGTTCGACCTCGACGCGGAGCAGCGCGTCTTGCCCGCGCTCGCGTCTCGAGCGGGGGCCGCGCTGCGACTGGCCGCCGCCGAAGAAGGTCTCGAAGATGTCGCCGAAACCACCGAAGCCCGCACCGCCCATGCCGCCCGAGCCGCCGAGGTCGTACTGCTGACGCTGGTTCGGGTCACTCAGTACGTCGTAGGCGTGCGTGACCTGCTTGAAGCGCTCAGCGGCATCGCTCGACGGGTTCACGTCGGGGTGCAGCTCGCGCGCGAGCCGCCGATAGGCCTTCTTGATCTCGTCGGCGCTCGCATCGCGCGCAACACCGAGGGTTTCGTAGTGATCTGCCACGGGGCTGTTAGTCCTCACCCAGCAGTCGGCTGACGTAGCGGGCCACCGCTCGTACCGCTGCCATGTTGTTCGAATAGTCCATGCGGGTCGGGCCCAGAACGCCCAGCCTCGCCGATTGGTCTGCGCCCATCCTGTACGCGCTGGTCACGACGGCCGTCTCGCTCAGCGCCTCGGTGTTCTCGCGCCCGATGCGCGCGGCGACCGACTGCTGGTCGAGTTCCATCTCGCCAAAGAGCTTCAACAGCGTGACCTGCTCTTCGATCGCTTCCAACACCGGGTACACACTGCCGGCGAAGTCGCCCTCGGTGCGCACGAGGTTCGCCGCCCCCGCCATGACTAGGCGATCTTGGCGATGCGCATCCACATGGCCAACGAGCGCTTCGGCGACCACGCGCACGGCGTCTCGACGCTCGGCAGCGAACTGCTCGCTGAGCCCGCCCGCGATGTCGCTCACGTCGGCAAGCGGTCTGCCGTCGAGCAGTGCGTTGACCTTCGCGCGCAGCTCGCCGACGAAGGCATCGTCGGCCTCGAGCGGCAGCTCGATGATGCGCTGGTCGACGCGGCCCCCGTCGGTGATGAACACCGTCATGAGCCGTGTCGGGGTCATCGGTACGAACTCGATGTGCCGCACGCGAGCGTTGCCCAGCGTCGGGTACTGCACGAGGGCAACCTGGTGCGTCAGCTGACTGAGCAGGCGAACGGTGCGCGCGAACACGTCATCGAGGTCGACCGACTGGTCAAGGAACTGCGCGATCGCCTGCCGCTGGCCGGCGCTCAGCGGACGCAGTTCGGCGAGTTGATCGACGAAGAGGCGGTACCCCTTGTCGGTCGGCACGCGACCCGAGGAGGTGTGCGGAGCCGTGATCAGCTCTTCCTCTTCGAGCAGAGCCATGTCGTTGCGAATCGTTGCCGAGCTGACACCGAACTGGTGGCGCTCGACGAGCGCCTTCGAGCCGACGGGCTCGCGCGACGAGACGTAGTCCTGCACGATCGCCCGGAGCACCTGCTGAGCGCGTTCTGACACCATGCGAGGCCCCCTTTCGTCGTCGCGTCGTCGTGTCGCCGGCACCGAATCTGCCCGGCGCCCCGCCGGGGCACCCTGGCACTCGCCGACGATGACTGCCAATTCTACCGCGGCGCGCGGCACGGAAATCGTTGCCACGGCGGTGCGCCCCGAGTACCGTCGGGACTGTGTCGGCAGCGGACGGATGCTCGCCTCCCGCCCGCAACGACGCAGTCATGCTCCACCCCGGGAATCATTCGCACCGTTCGAGCACTCGAAAGGCAGTTCACCCCATGACTGACACCCCTCCTCCCCCGCCGCCCCATGGCGCATCCACCTCCGGCGCCGCACTGAGCGAGTCAGAAGACCGTCAGTGGGCGTCGTTCGCCCACCTCGGCGGCATCATCGGCCTCTTGCCGGCGCTGATCATCTACCTCGTCTTCAAGGATCGCGGCTCGTTCACGCGCCAAGAGTCGAAAGAGGCGCTGAACTTCCAGATCACGGTCGTCCTCGCGCTGATCGCCAGTCAAATCGTGGGCTACATCCTCGCAGCCATCACACTGGGCATCCTGTTTTTCCTGCCATCGCTGTTGTGGTTCGCGATTTGGATCGGAGCAATCATCTTCTCGGTTCTCGGCTTCATGAAGGCGAAGGACGGCGTGGCCTACCGCTACCCGATCGCCATTCGCCTGGTGAAGTAGCGCCTCACCGCGTCCACGACGGGGCTCGGCCACTCGGCCGGGCCCCGTCGTGCGTTCCGACACGGGCGCGGGTCTGGCCCGCGCGGGCTGTCTGGGTGTTTACTGGGCACATGTCTGACGCGCCTCCCCCGCCCCCCGCCAACCCCTACTCGGCCGCACCGCAGCCCATGCGCCCCGAAGACGAGAAGCTGTGGGCCACCCTGATTCACGTTGGTGGCATCTTCTTTGGCTTCATCCCGTCGTTGATCGGCTACCTCGTGATGAAAGACCGTGGTCCGTTCGTCAAGGGCCACGCGGCCACCGCGCTGAACTTCCAGCTGACGATGCTGATCGCCGCGATCGTTGGTGGCATTCTCACGCTGGTGCTGATCGGGTTCCTGATCATCCTGGCCGCGTCGATCGCCATCCTCGTGCTCTCGATCATCGCGGCGCTCGCCGCGAACCGCGGCGAGATGTACCGCTACCCGCTGTCGATCCCGTTCATCAAGGACTAGCGGGCCGCGCTCCGCGCTGGCGGGGTGCGTGCGGCACCCTCCGGGCTCTGCGCTAGAGCTCGTTCGGCAGGAGCCGCCGCACGACCCCGTCGGCGAGTAAGCGGCCGCGCGGCGTGAGCACGAGTCGTCCGCGTAACGCGAGGCGCGCATCCACCAATTCGTCGGCGATGAGGCCGGCGACGGCGGTGCGACCGTCGGCGTCGAGTGCGTCGATGGGCAGACCGAGCGCGGTGCGCGTCTCGAGCAGCACGCGCTCAACGCGCCGCGTTTCGGCGTCGAGCGTCTCGCGACCCGCGGCGGGGCTCTCGCCGGCTGCGAGCCGCTGCGCGTAGGCGGCGGGGTGCTTGACGTTCCACCAGCGCACGCCGCCCACGTGACTGTGCGCGCCCGGGCCGACGCCCCACCAGTCCTGCCCCGTCCAG
>DASSWY010000142.1:0-6112 GCA_035704325.1 Microcella sp.
GGCAGTTCGATGAGTTCGAGCGAGCGCCCGCGCGCATCCGTCGCGTCGCGCAGCGCGGCGTAGATCTCGGGCATGACGGCGTGGTCGGGGTGGGCGGGGTCGTGCTGTGCGTGTACGAGCCCGCGGCCGGGCGCGGCGACCGTCGCGACGATATCGACGTGACCGCGCGTGCCGAGCTCGTCATAGTCGCGGGTGAGGCCGCGCGGCAGCCAGATGACTTTCTGCACCCCGAGGGTGCGCGTCAGTTCGGCCTCAACGCGCTCCTTCGTCGCCCAGGGGTTGCGGTCGGGGTCGAGCTGCACGGTCTCGGTGACGAGCACGGTGCCCTCACCGTCGACGTGAATGCCGCCGCCCTCGTTGACGAGCAGGCTCGGGATGCGCGTGGCCGCGACCTCGCCGATCACGCGTTCCGCGATCAGCGCGTCGCGCTCGCAGTCGGCGCCCTGCCCCCAGGCGTTGAAGATCCAGTCGACGCCGCCGAGGGCGCCCGTCTCGTCATTGAGGACGAACGTGGGGCCGAAGTCGCGCATCCAGAAGTCGTCGAGCGGGGCCTCAACGATGTCGATGCGGGCGTCGAGCATGGCGCGCGCGCGGGCCAGCTCGCTCGGGTCGACAACCATCGTGACCGGCTCGAAGGGCAGGATCGCGTGGGCGACGGCGGTCCAGGCTTCGTAGGTCGCGGCGCGGGCGGCCGAGCTGTCACCCATCACGTCACCCTCGCGCGGGAAGGCCATCCAGATGCGTGACTGCGGGGCAGTTTCGGCGGGCATACGCCAGACCATGGGATCTCCTCATCGCGACCACCCACGCTATTGAGCAGATGGTCAATAAGCTGCCCTGACGCTAGCCCCGCGCCCGCCGCATGTCAATCGCTCCGACCCACGACGAGCAGGCGCACCCGATTGCGCAATCGCATGCGTCAGGGCAGGATAGAGGAGTGGAATGACCCACAACGGCGCGAGAAGGGCTCGATTCAGGTGGACCAGCGAGACGGGCACGGCACCACGCCGCCCCACGTCACCGGCGCCGAGCACGAGATCATTGCCCAGCTCAGCGCGCGGCTGATCGCGGCCGCTGACGCAGAAAACAGCCGGGTGATCGTCGGCATTTGCGGCGCACCGGGCGCGGGGAAATCTCGCCTTGCCGACGCCCTCGCCGAGACTCTCGGAGCCGCCCGCGCCGTCGTCGTGCCCTTCGACGGCTTCCACTTGGCAACCTCTGTCATCGCGGGCACGCCGCTGATGAGTCGTCGCGGCGCGCTCGACACCTTCGATCTCGGCGCTTTCCGGTCGATCATTGAGCGTATCCGGCGCCGCGACGACGACATCGTGTACGCACCGACCTACCGCCGGGGTCTCGAAGAGCCCATCGCCTCGGCGATTCCCGTGCCGCGCGACGTGCCGATCATCATCACCGAGGGCAACTATCTCCTTCTCGACGAGCCGGCACTCGTCGCGGCGCGCGCGCACCTCAACGAGGTCTGGTACCTCGACACCCCGAACGACGTGCGCCTTCCGCAGTTGGTTGCGCGCCACGTGGCGTTCGGCAAGCCGGTCGACGAGGCAGCGGCCTGGGCAACCGGAACCGACCAGCGCAACGCCGAATTGATCGAGTCCACCCGCGATCGCGCCGACCTGCTCGTTACTGTTGTGCGTGACGATGCCGGAGCAATGATCGCGACCGGCAGGGAGGAGCGGCAGCCGTGGTGACCATGTCGGATGTGGCGCGTGTCGCCGGGGTTTCCGCCACAACCGTCTCGCACGTCATCAACAAGACGCGGCGCATCGAGCCCGAGACCGAGCGTGCCGTGCTCGAGGCCATCGAGACCACGGGCTACCTGAACGACCGCGTGGCCCGGTCGCTGCGCACCGGCAAGACGATGACGATCGGGCTCGCGATCTCGGCGATCTCGAACCCCTATTTTGCGGATGTTGTGCACGCCATCGAAAGGATGGTGTCTGCCAACGGGCACTCGCTCCTGCTCGCCGACACGCACGACGATCCCGACCACGAACTGCGTGCCGTGACCGACCTCCTCGCTCACCGACCAGACGGGCTGCTCATCGCCCCGTCCCCCGATCCGCACCGCGCGCTCCATCGCATTGCCGCGCGCGGAATCCCGACCGTCTTGATCGACCGCGTCGTCGACGACCCCGAGGACGGCCCGTTCGACGCGGTTGGAGTCGAGAACACCGAGCCGATGGCCGAACTCATCGACCACATCGTCGAGCGCGGCCACCGCCGCATCGGCCTCATCGCGGGCCAACAGGGCCTGCAGACGGCCGAAGAACGCATCGAGGGCTTCCGGCTCGGGCTCGAGCGGCACGGCCTCGGCGACCAGCAGGATTCCGTCGTCTACGGCGCCGACGACACCGGCCGCGCACTCGACGAGCTGCTGGCCCGCGACGAGGCCCCGACCGCGGTTGTGATGGGCAACAACCAGATCACTATCGACGCGATGCGCCGGCTCGCCGAGCGCGACATGCGCATCCCCGAGGACTTGAGCATCGCCTGCTTCGACGATTTCCCGTGGGCCGATTTGTTTCGCCCGCGACTTACCGCGATTCGACAGCCGGTCGACGCGCTCGGCACACAGGGCGTCACCATGCTGTTCGAACGCATGGCCACGCCCGAACTCGCGGCGCGGCAGGTGCGGCTCGAGCCGCAGCTCATCGTGCGCGACTCGGTTCGTCCGGTCTCCTGACTCGACGACAACGGTGCCCCGCCGGCCCGTCGTGCCGCGGGGCGCCGTTGTCTCGTCGCGCAGCTCGCTTACGCTGCCGCTGCGCCCGTCATGATGGCCACGACGTCGGTCATCGAGTGTGACTCGGGCGTCACCACCCCGGCGCGCTTACCGAGTCGCTGAATGTGAATGCGGTCGGCCACGTCGAACACCTGCGGCATGTTGTGGCTGATCAAGACCACCGAGACGCCGTTGCCTTTCAGTCGACGGATCAGGTCGAGCACCTGGTTCGTCTCGCGCACCCCCAGCGCGGCCGTCGGCTCGTCGAGGAAGACGACTTTCGAGCCGAAGGCGGCGGCACGCGCGACGGCGACTGCCTGGCGTTGACCACCCGACAGGTTTTCGACCGGCACCGTCACGTCTTGCAGCGTCGTAATGCCGAGTTCAGAGAGTTCCCGGCGGGCGCGATCGCGCATCCCTTTCGTGTCCATCATGCGAAACACCGAGCCGAGTACGCCCGGCCGTCGCACCTCGCGGCCGAGGAAGAGATTGGATGCGACATCGAGCGCGGGCGAGACCGCCAGGCTCTGGTAGACGGTTTCGATTCCCAGATCGCGGGCGTCCTGCGTGCGGGCGATCCGGACACGCTTGCCCTCGAACTCGATCGTTCCGTTGTCGGGAACCTCCGCCCCCGTGAGGCACTTGATGAGCGTCGACTTGCCGGCACCGTTGTCGCCGACGACCGCGAGCACTTCGCCCCGGTGCAGCTCGAAGTTCACGCCGTCGAGGCCGACGACGCGGCCGTACGTCTTCACCAGGCGCTCGGCCTTCATGATGATGTCGTTCATGATCACTTCGCCTTCCGGATCCAGTGGTCGACCGACACCGCGGCGATGACGAGCACGCCGACAGCGAGGGTTTGATAGAGCGTGTCCACGCCCGCGAGCGAGAGACCGTTGCGGAATACGCCGACAATGAGGGCCCCCAGCAGGGTTCCCCAGATAATGCCGCGGCCACCGAAGAGGCTCGTGCCGCCGATGACCACCGCGGTAATTGAGTCGAGATTGATGTCAGCGGCGGCGTTCGGGCCGGCGGCGTTGCTGCGGCCGATTTGCAGCCAGGCGGCGATCGCGAGAATCGCACCGGCCGCGATGTAGACGCTCATCAGCACGCGGTCAACGCGAATACCGGCGAGACGGGCAGCGTCTTTATCGTCGCCGACCGCGTACACGTGACGGCCCCATGCCGTGCGGCCGAGCAAGAAGGCGAGCGCGATGTAGACGACGATCATGATCAGCACGCCGGTCGTCACCCGCACACCGCCGAGCTGAATGCTCTCGCCCGTCCAGGTGAGCAACGCCGGCAGGTCGGGGCCAATGATGGTCTGCCCCCCCGAGTACAGCAGCGTGAGCGCGACGAAAATGTTCAGGGTGCCGAGTGTCGCGATGAATGGTGGCAGCTTGAGCCGCGTGACGAGCACGCCGTTGAACGCGCCCGTCGCCATCGCGACGACGAAGCCGATAAACAGGGCGATGACGGCCGGCAATCCGCCCTCGGCCGACGCCAATTGCGCCATGACCATCGACGCGAAGACCATGGCCGCACCCACCGAGAGGTCGATACCGGCGGTCAAGATGATGATGGTCTGCGCGGCAGCGACCGTGCCGACGATCGCGACCTGCTGTGCAATAAGCGACAGGTTGTTCAGCTCAAGAAAGCGGTCGTTGAGAAGACCAAAGATGATGACGGCGATCAGCAGCACAATCGCCGGGCTGAGCGCGGGGTACCGCAAAAGGATGTCGCGTGCTCGGGAGGCCCGTGTCGACCTGTCGAGAAATTCCTCCGCGAGATGAATGCCGTCGGTCGGCGGGTTGGATGACATGTCGACTGCCTCCTCGAATCGAAAAAGGGAGCGTGCCGGCCCGACGCTCTCGTCACCGGGCCGGCACGCGGTTTAGGTCAAGCGGCTGCTACCCCCAGCAGATCTCGCTTGCTTCCTCGGTGTCAATGCTCTCGAGGCCCTCGACCGGCTGGTCGGTGACGAGTGCGACACCCGTGTTGAAGAAGTCGAGGCCGTCGGTGACCTCGGGGGTCTCTCCGGTCTCGGCGTAGTTGACGAGCGCTTCGATGCCGAGCTCAGCCATCTTGGCGGGGTACTGCTGCGCCGTCGCCCCGATGAGTCCGTCGGCGACGTAACCCACACCGGCGCATCCACCATCGACGGACACGATCAGCACCTCGTCTTCGCGACCCGCGGCCTCGAGTGCCTGATAGGCGCCGAACGCGGCGGGCTCGTTGATCGTGTACACCACGTTGATGTTGGGGTTGCGCGACAGGAGGTTCTCCATCGCGGTGCGGCCGCCATCCTCGGCGCCGCCGGTCGCCTCGTTACCGACGATCTCGTACTCGCCCCCCGAGTACTGCCCGGTCGGCGCTTCGTCACCCGTCAGGTTCGGGTCGGCCACATCGATGCCCATGCCCTCGAGGAAGCCGTTGTTGCGCTGGTAGTCGACGCTCACGATGCGGTCGTCGAAGACGTCAAGCAGGGCGATCACTGCGCGCTCGCCGTCCAGCTGCGCGGCGGCCCACTGGCCGATCAGGTTGCCAGCGAGTCGGTTATCGGTGGCGAACGTGATGTCGGTCACGTCGATCGGGTCGGGCGGCGTGTCGAGCGCGATCACGTACAGCCCGGCGTCACGCGCCTGCTGAATGGCGCTGTTCACACCGGGGCCGTTCAGCGTGATCAGAATGCCCTCGTCGCCGCGGGCAATCGCGTTCTCGATGGCGGCGATCTGCGTGGCCTCGTCGCCGTCTTCCGTGCCCGCCTCGAAGGTGAGTTCTACGCCCTGCTCTTCGGCCGCTGCCTCGGCGGCCTCGCGCATGGCGATGAAGAATGGGTTTGATGCGGTCTTGACGATGAGCGAAACGCCGATGGGATCGTCGTCACCGGAGCCGCTGTCGGCGGTTCCTTCATCGGCGGCGGTGGCGCATCCGGCAAGAAGTGCGACAGCGGATGCGAAGCCGAGGGCGGCGGTTGCGCGTCGGCGAAGACGGCGCGTCCGGGGGGTGTGACTCGTCATTGAATCCTCCTAGTGAAGTGGCACCGAACGATGGTGCCACTTCCAGTGAACCAGGTGCGCATGCGTTTGCGCAACCGTATACGCACACGAATGCGCCCACAATCTCTCGGTGCGGCCTCTAGGGTGGGGTCACCAGTACCGGCGTCAAGGAGGCAGCCGTGTCGACCGACGGCACCGAGCGCGAGCGCGCATCCCGCATTCCCGCGGCATTGCGAGCCGAACAGATCCACGAAGCCGCGCAGCGCGTAGCGATCGAGCGCGGTCTCGCCGGCGTGACGCAGCGCGCTGTCGCCGACGAAGCGGGCGTCACCGCCGCACTCGTCGCCCACTACGCGCCCAGCATGAGCGA
>DASSWY010000005.1:0-5447 GCA_035704325.1 Microcella sp.
ACGAGGTTGTGCACGGTCTTGCTGCCCGCGCCGAACACGTCGGGGTCGACGCTCGAGAAGTAGTACTGGGCGTTGATCCAGTGGGCCACGACCAGCGGCGCGGTGAGGATCGTCGTGAGCGCCGTTCCGTCGGGGTCGGTCGACGGGTCGTAGCTGTGCAGGAACGCCCGGCGTTCGAGGTCGACCCCACGCGTGAGGCTGCGCGGCCCGATAATGATCGCCGCGTTGCGTGCGAGGCCCCACTCGGGGAACACCTGCGCCCAGTCGGCGGCGCGACGGTCGACCTCGGCCTCGGCTCCCGCGCGGCGGCCACCCGGCAGTTCTGCGAGGCGCTCGCGGCGCAGCCGCTTGCCGGCGATCGCGAGATCGGCTTCGAGCGCACGCACGCGCAGGCGCTGCGCGTCGGGGAGCGCCGCCGTGTCGTGCACGGTGACCCGGTCAGTGACTGTGTCGTGCTCTCCGCCGACGAACACGGTCTCATCGGGGATGGTGATGCCGCGCGCGGCCAGGCCGGTGCGAACGGCTGGTGCGTTCAGCAGCGCCGCCGCGATCCGGGCGCTGGCGCCTCCGCGGTGTCCGCCGCACGCCCCGCAGTCGAGCGCGGTGCGGAACGGCGCGTTCGTCGTCGTGGCTCCGTGGCCGAGCAGCAACACGACCGGCGCGAATCGCGTGGTCATACCCATCGTGGTCAGCACGGTCTCCGCCGTCATGACTTGCTCGTCAATCGACATCGCCGAGTCGAGGTCGAACAGCGTGGGAGGCGCGGATGGGAGGTCGTCAGGGCGACGGGCGTCGCCGAGCGCGCCCGGAGCGACCGAGCGGAGCGCGGAAAGCGGGCCGAGCATCCAGCCGCTGAGTTCTGCCCAGCCGAGCGCCGAGTGGACGCCTTTCTCGGGGGCACGGAGCGAAGTCTTCCACGTCGCCGCGCTGCGCAGGCTGTCGAGAGCAGCCCGGGCACGGGGAGCGGCGCCCGGACGCGGGCGCTCGTCGATCGCGTGGCGCGGCGAGATGAGCACGGGGCAGGCGTCGACGCCCATCGCTGCGCCCAGGGGACGCACGCGCGCAGCGACACCGAAGAAGCCCGCAAAACCACTCGTACCGTAGGGCCCGACCGCCTCGAGGTGGCGCCGCAAGCCCTCGCTGCGCACGTCGATGCAGCACACCACGTGGGCCGCCTCGGGAACAGTGTCGGGCGCGGCCGGCGAGATGCCGGCCTCCCCCGCGTCAGGAACGCTCGGTGTCGGCACGCGCACCGAGCGCAAAATCGCGGTGTGCGTCGCGGCTTCGGCGGCCTCCTGCCAAACAAGCAACCGGTCGGGAGTCAGTTCAGGCTCGGCGGCAGCAGCCGGGTCGGGGGCGCCGAGCACGGTCGTGAGTGCGAGGCGCACAGCGAGAAACTCAACGGCATCGACATCACGGCGTGTGGTGGTGCGGCGGCGCAGCGCGGCCGTCCAGCCGGGCGTGCGCGCGAGGTGCCGACCCAGCAGCTCGAGAGCCGCCGTGTCGGTCAGTCGGCGACCGGCAAGGTGCCGGGCCAGCAGGGCGTCGGCACGCTCGGGCAGCTCACGCAGCGCACGTCGCGCCCGCGGCCGAAGTGTCGGGTCGACCATCGCGAGCGCCCGCCAGTCGCGGTAGAAGCCTGCTCCGGTGCGCACCGACCAGCCAGCCTCCTCGTCGGCGAACCAGCTGCGCGCGAAGCGCGAGAACCGGTCGTCAACGCGCGCGGTGCGACGGTCGACGGGGGGAGCGGCGACGGGGCGGGGCGCCTCGGCGAGAAACTGATCGACGAGAGCGTCGCTACTCGCCCGCGTGGTACTGGTGCCTGGCACACCGCGGCGACGCAGCGCCGCCGCCAGGTCGGCGCGGCGAATACTGCCGCTGTGCAGGCGCGCACGGAACTGCGCCTCGGTGGGCGCACCCCGCGCACCAAGGGTCGCCGCGGCTTCGGTCGCGGCAACTCCGAACCCGGCAGCGAGGCGCGGGAGCAACGGATTCACCGCGACGGCCGCGTCGAGCCCGTAGTAGTCGCCGACGACGTCGAGGGCGACGTCGGCAAACGCGCGCACGCGCTGCAGGTCGATCGTACTCGGCCCGGTGACGGCGCTCGGAGCGCCCAACACGGCGTCACCGCGGCCCTCGGTGGGGTGAGTGGGGTGGCTGGTCATGCGGCGACCTCCTGACGAGTGGGGGCAGACGGGGTGCGATGAGTGGCCGCCGGCGCCTCGGCGGATGCGACGAACACCGCCCCGCGTCGGCGGCGCGAACTGCCGCGGTCGAGGGCTGAGCGAGGGGCTGCTCCGAGCGCCAGGGCTCCGGCCAACAGTGCACGCTCGAACGACGACCCCGCCGCGGCGCGGCGAACCGTGACGAGGGCCACCACCGCGAGGGCCGCGGCGGCGGCCAGCGCGAGCGATGCGACCGGGGGCGCAACCGTGGGGGCGAGAGCCGGGGCGAGCATCCGGTTGAGAAGACCGAGCGCGACGGCGATCGCACCGGCCATGACGACGACGAGACCCAGACGCCCCGCGAGCTCGCCCCGCGAGCTGGCCGAGCCAACCAGGCGGGCGGCAGCCGTGCCGGTCGCAAGGCCAATCATCGTGATGACGACGGCGCCTCCGAGCGACGCGGCACCCGGGTAGGAGACGAGCACACCGGCGATGACGGCGGCCGCGGCCGTGAGCGCGCCGAGGGCAGCACCGGCGCGCGGCAGCACCGGGCGGGCCGGTGCCGGTGCGCGGCGCGCGGCAGCGCGGCGGTCGACACCGTCACCCGAGGCGAGGAATCGGGCCGACTTGTACCAGCCGTGAGCGACCAGGTGGAGCAGGGCGGCCGCCCACAGGCCGAGCCCGATGCACAGCATCGAGAAGCCGAGTTGCGCGACGGTCGACATGACGAGCTTGCCTTTGATGTCGGGCCGGGCGGCGAGGCCCGCTCCCCCGACGACGATCGCGATCGCGCCGAACACCGCGGCGACGACGAGCGGCGCGGCACCGGCCTCGAGGGCGGGCAGCTGGAGGATCACGAGAATCGCGCCGCCGTTGACGACCCCGCCGTGTAGCGCGGCGCTGACAGGAGTGGGAGCGCGCAGAGCGTCGAGCAACCAGCCATGGGCGGGCACACCGGCGGCACGGATGATCGCCGCCGCCACCAGCAAGACGGCGGCGGCCGTTCCCGGCGCCAGCAGCACGCTGGCCCACACGAGCACATCCGTCGCGATCAGCCACACCGCGGGGCGGCGCACAGCGGCCCGACCGCCGCCAAGCCGGAGCGCGACGAGCACGCCAATGGTTGCCACGCTCCAGGCCGCGGCCTGCGCGAGCGGATCGGCGAGCAGCACCATCGCGCCGCTCGCGGCGAAAACGAGGGCGAGCGCCGCGGTCACACCGCGCCCGTGCCGGTCACCGCGCAGGTTGCGGTGCGCGTAGGGCAGCACGGCGAGGGCGACGAGCGTCACGAGGGTCGCGAGCAGCAGGGTGACGGCGTCGATGCGAAGCAGGTCGTCGGGGGCAGCTGTGGTCAGATCGAGAAACATGCATGAACCTCCTGTCGCGCTAAACAATACAGGTAATCAATTACATGTAAAGACAGACGTGCGACGGATCGCGTGTCACTGCGGTGCGCTCCCCTACAGTGGACCCGTGTCAGGGTGGACGTTTCTCAGCAATCACGGGCACGTACTCACGTGCCTGAATGCCGACGAAACGCTCCGCGTGCGTGATATTGCTGAGCGGGTCGGCGTGACAGAACGCGCTGTCGTCCGCATCCTCGGCGAGCTCGTCGACGCCGGGTATCTCGAGAAGTTCCGCGACGGGCGACGCAATAGCTACCGCATCCAGCGTCAGCAGCCGCTGCGCCACCCGCTTGAAAACGGCCACACCGTGGGCGAGCTGCTCGACGCGGTCGCCCCGCGCTAGAGCGGCGAGCCCGACTCCTGATGTCGGCGGATGCACGCCTCGCTATCGCGCGGGTGTCGCGTCCACCAGGGGGCGCGGTTGCGCCCGCGGCGCTCGGCGGGTCGTGAGGGCGCCCGCCACCGCGATCGCAATGAGGAACGACCCGAGACCGAGGATCACCGCGGCCGGCTCGGAAAGGGAGCCCGTATAGGGCGGGAGCGTGTCGGCGATCGACATGCCCAGACTGAAGGTGCCCACCCAGTGCAGCGTGGCGACGATCCCGCCGGCGAACAGGCCCGCTATGAGGGTGGCCCGGCTTCGGTCGACCGGCAACGCATCCGGCACTCGTCGCGCGAGCACCGCCACCAGCGCCGGCAGCAGTGACAGAAGTGCGGACATCACCGCCCACACGACGATGCCTGCGCGCGCGGCCGCGGCATCGCCCGGGCTGAGCGCCGCCCAGACGTCGGCGGCCGTCAGCCCATCGGTCTGCGCCTCGGGCCCCCACACGAATGCCTCGACCAGGCCGGTGGCAAGCAGCGACAGCGGAATCAGCGTCGCGACCGCGAGGGTCGCGGCAAGCGCCGCAGGGCGTTCTCGGTCGCTCTCGACACGCGGCCCCGGCGCCGTTTCGCTCGACCGCATCCACGCGCTGGCGCACGCACTGGCCCCGAAGCCCATGAGAGCGATCGCGACGAGGTAGGGAAAGCCCAGCAGGCCGAACACGACGCTCGGCGCGAGCGGCAGCGCCGAGAACAGCACGGTTCCGGCGATCACCGACACGGCCCCGGCGGTGGTCACCGGGCGGGGTCGCGGGCGAGCGATGAGAGCCGAGACGATGAGGACGCTGCCCCCCACGAGGGCGAGACCCACGGCCCCGCCCACTACCGCGACAGCGAGCGGAGTCACACCGGTACCTTCCAGTGGGTAGCCCGCGGCGGCGACGCCCAGCACGTAGCTACCGACACCCAGCGGCGGCGTCATGACGATGGCGACCGCGGCCAACAGGGCTCCGCCCCACTGGGCGCGGCGGCGGGCGGCCCCGCGATCTCGATCGATGCTCATGACCAAACGGTAACGGATGCGCGCACCGCGCGTCGCGCATCCGCCCCGTTTGTCACACGGCGGCTAGGCCAGCTCGTTGCCCTCGAGCAGGTCGGTGACGAGTGCCGCGATCGCGCTGCGCTCGCTGCGGGTGAGGGTGATGTGGCCGAACAGCGCGTGCCCCTTCAGCGTCTCAATCACGCTCGCGACGCCGTCGTGCCGGCCGACCCGCAGGTTGTCACGCTGGGCGACGTCGTGGGTGAGCACGACCTTCGAGTTCTGGCCGATGCGCGACAGCACCGTGAGCAACACGTTGCGCTCGAGCGACTGGGCCTCGTCGACGATGACGAAGGCGTCGTGCAGCGAACGCCCGCGAATGTGCGTGAGCGGCAGCACCTCGAGCAGGCCCCGGTCGATGACCTCGTCGAGCACGTTCTGCGACACGACGCTCGAGAGGGTGTCGAACGTGGCCTGGGCCCACGGGTTCATCTTCTCGCTCGCGTCACCCGG
>DASSWY010000060.1:0-3263 GCA_035704325.1 Microcella sp.
TGCGTGGTCTGCGTGGTCTGCGTGGTCTGTGTGGGTGTCGTCGTGCTGGGTCGCATGAGTCATGTCCGGCACGGTAGTACCCCCAGGGGGTACCGTCAACCCCTTCGGATCAATCGCCCAGGAGCTCGGCGAGACGCCCACCAGCGCCACAGCACACGACTGCCGATCAGCACCTCGACGGCCGCGGCCGGCCGAAACCATCGCGAACGGGGCAGGTCGACCATGCCTCCGCGGGCAAAGCTTGCCGCCGTCACGCCGATGACCGGAGCGGCCCATGCGGCGAAGGTCGCGATGCGCCAGCCGGTGCTGCGTTCGTGGCGCAGCACGAACCAGGTCCACAACGCGGTGTCGGCGAGAAAGTCGCCCTGCGCGCCGAACCTCGTCACGCTGCCCGTGCCGCGGGCGAGCTTGCCGTCGGCGAAGTCGCTCGCGAGGGCGAGCGCGACCGTCGCGGGCGTGCCGAGACGATGACCCGCCGCGGGCAACGCCCCGCGGGCCACCGTGAGCAGGTTGGCGACACCGAGATCACGACGGTCTTCGAGCATGCCGACGTGCGTGACGACCATCAGCCAACTGGTGGCGATCCACGGCAGACCCCGGCGGCCCGCAACGGCACCCACCACGGCATGCACCGCTGTCGCCTCGATCACGGCACGCGGGCGCTTTCTCGCCTCACGCCAGCTGCGCACCGTGGCGTCGGCGATGAATGCCCCGAACGCCTCGGGGCGAAAACCACCACGGCGCAGACCCCCGAGCAGCTCGTCGGTCGCCGCGCGACTATCAGAGCCCGCCAGCACCCGCGCCCGTCGCGTCATAGCGCCACCGTAACCGGCCTCGACTGACCTTGAATCTGCCTGTGCTGAGCCTGTGAGTGAGTTGCAAGCACCATGAGAAACGTACCCCCACCCCCCATTTGGGGGCCTACCGTCAAACACGCCCCGATCAGGCGTGATTCGTCACGAGCGCATCTCCGGATCGCGGGCTCACCCCGATCACACAAGGAGAATCATGAATCTGTTGCTCATCATTGCGGGAATTATTGCCATCGTGCTGCTGGTCACCGGTGGTCTTATCGACGCCGTTAGCTTCTTGCTGTATGTCGGCATCGTGCTGCTTGTGCTGGCACTCATCGTCTTCCTCATCCGCGCCCTGACGGGCAACAAGCGGGTCTAACCGCGAAACCGGGCGCCGCACAGCGCGGTGAGCTGACGGGGATGCACGCCTCGCGTGCATCCCCGTTTGTGCGTTCGCAGACGTGCCAGATCGCTCCCCGACTGCCATGAGACGGCATGACCGGATTACACTCCCGGGGTGGCTGATCTCCAGCATCACCTGTCGGGCAACGTCGAGCAGTACGTGCAGCGCATCAAGATGCACGACGATGTCGATGCTCCGCGACGGGTCGAGCACTTTGCCGAGTTTCGGCGATACACCGACGCGCTCGCCGCGGCGCGAGCCCTCGAGCACGACGGTTGGGCCGTCGCCGTCGAGCGGCGCCGCCTGACCCACGGTCGACTGATTGCCGCCCGCACGACCACGGTCGATGTCGAGACCGCCGACCGCTGCACCGAGCAGGTCTTTGCCACCGTCGCGCAGCACAAGGGTCGATACGAGGGGTGGAACGCACCCGTCTTGCGCAGCCTCTAGCTCGCCTCACCGCCCAGTTCGGGCGTCAGCGGGGGTGACACCCGGGTTCGGCCGAGTGCCGAGCCGGCGCGATTCGCGGCGGCTTCGAACGCCGCGGCGTACCGCACGAGAGCCGAATCGTCGTAGGCGCGACCGGCGATCGTGAGCCCGATGGGCATCCCGATATCGCTCATCACACCGATCGGAACCTGCACGGCGGGAATACCGAGGTGTCGCGGCACGAGGTTGCCGTTCGCGACCCACGTGCCGTTGCGCCACGCCAGCTCGGCGCTTGCGGGGTTCACGTCGGCGTCAGCCGGGCCCACGTCGGCGACCGCCGGAAAAACGATCGCGTCGAGACCCAGGCCGTCGAGCCAGGCCTCGAACCACTCGCGGCGCGCCCGCTCGAGCCCCGCCACCCCCTCGGCGATATGCGGAATCTCGTCAAGCGCTGGCACGCCGTGCTCGCGAGCCCGGTGCACGTAGTCGGCGAGGTCAACGTCGTCCGGCGCGAAGCGGCTGAGGTGGTCGTCGTACTGCCCCGGCAGGGCGCCCGGCGGCTCAGGAAAGATCAGCGAGGGCTCGACGTCAACGAGGCGGTGCAGCGCGGGGTCACCGTTCGCCTGCAAGAACTCCTCCCACCCCCACATCGACAGCTCGTATAGCTCGCTGTCGGCGAAGCCAGCGGGCACATAGCCGCGCGCGACGAGTGAGCGATCGGGGGTTTTGCCCCGCGACTCGTAGTCGGTGACGACCGGCAGGTCGACCTCGACGATCTCCGCGCCCGCGGCCTCCAGGTCGCGCCGCGCGGCGCGCCACTGCTCGATGACCGAGCGCCTCGTCACGATTTTCTCGCCGCTCGCGTCATCGCCTCCGATGTACAGCTTCGGCACCCCGAAGCGCCGACCGGCAAGTGCAGCACGGCCGTCATCAGCGGCCGCCTCGCCCAGCGCGACGTAGGAGGCGGGGCGCACGGTCGACGCCGGCAGTGAAACCCACGGCTGCACACGCCAGAAATCGCCCCGCGTCTCGGCGTCGTCGGCGACAACCGCGTCGAGCACGACGAGCAGGTCGGCGACCGTGCGGGTGTAGGGCACGACGACATCCATGGTCGGCACGAGCGGCCAATTGCCGCGCACCGAGATGACGCCGCGGCTCGGCGTGTAACAGACGAGCCCGTTGTTCGAGGCGGGGCCTCGCCCACTCGACCACGTCTCCTCAGCGAGGGCGAAGGCCGCGAGCGAGGCGGCGAGCGCCGAGCCCGAACCGTTCGACGAGCCCGAGCCGAACGGGGCCGTGAGGTAGTCGGGGTTGTATGGGCTCTCGGCGCGGCCGTACAGCCCGCGCTGCATGCCCCCGTTGGCCATCGGCGGCATGTTGGTCAGCCCGAGGCAGATGGCCCCGGCGGCCCGCAGCCGCTCGATCGTGAAGGCGTCGCGCTGGGCGACGAGCTCGGCGAACGCGGGCGAACCGCTGGCAACGGTGAGGCCGCGCACCATGTAGCTGTCTTTCGCGGCGTACGGGATACCGTCGAGGGGGCCGAGGCTCTCGCCGCGGGCACGGCGCTCGTCACTCGCCCGCGCCTCGTCGAGCGCGTCGGGGTTCATCACGACGTACGCGTTGAGCATCGGCCCCGA
>DASSWY010000063.1:0-3404 GCA_035704325.1 Microcella sp.
CGCGGCCGTCGGCGCCGAACAGCCACGCCGGGTAGGCGGCAGGCTGCACGACGCGGTCGTCGAGGCCGAGCTCGGCGAGGAGCGCGGGGATCGCGTCGCCGCGGGTGGCGAAGGCCTCGGCGCCTGAGTCGAGGGTGATGCCGGCAACCGTGTGGCGGCCAAGCTGACCACCGGGCCGCTGCGCGGAGTCGACGACGAGCACCCCGCGGCCGGCACGGGCCACGCGGTACGCGAGGGTGAGGCCAGCAACCCCTCCCCCGATGACGACGACGCGCTGCACGGGCTACTCCGCGGCGTCGCGCTCACCGTGCACGTAGCGCACGATGCGGGTCAGCACGTCGGGGTCAGTCTCGGGCGGAACACCGTGGCCGAGGTTCACCACGTGGGCCCGGGCAGCCTTGCCGCGCTCGAGCACGTCGTCGATGTGGGCGGCGAGGGCCGGCCACGGCGCGGTGAGCATGGCGGGGTCGATATTGCCCTGGACGGTGAACTGGTCGCCGAGGATCGCCGCGGCGTCGTCGAGCGGAATGCGCCAGTCGACCCCGACCGCGTCGACGCCGAGGGCGGTGATGTCGGGGAAGATGCGGTCGGTGCCGAGACCGAAGTGCACCTTCGGCACGTCGAGGCCGCGCAGGTGGTCGAGGGCGCGCTTCGAGTGCGGGAAGACGCGGCGGCGGTAGTCCTCGCGCGACAGCGAGCCAACCCACGAGTCAAAGAGCTGCGCGGCGCTCGCTCCCGACTCGACCTGCGCCCGCAAGAACTGGCCGGTCACGTCGGCGCACCAATTGAGCAGGGTCGCCCACGTCTGCGGGTCAGAGCGCATGAGCGAGCGTGCGCGGATCTGGTCCTTCGACGGGCCGCCCTCGACCAGGTAGGCGGCGAGCGTGAAGGGCGCACCGGCGAAGCCGATCAGCGGCGTCGAGCCGAGCTGCTCGACGGTCTGCGCAACGGCCTGACGCACCGGGTCGAGCGCGGCCGGATCGAGCGGGCGCAGTTTCAGTACGTCGGAGGCCGTCCGCACGGGGGTGTCGAGCACCGGCCCGCGCCCGGCGACGATGCGCACATCCACGCCGGCGAGCAACACCGGCACGACGATGTCGCTGAAGAAGATCGCCGCGTCGACGCCGTGGCGACGCACGGGCTGCAGCGTGATCTCGCTCGCCATGTCGGGCGTGAGGCAGGCCTCGAGCATGTCGCCGCCGGCACGCAGTTCGCGATACTCGGGCAGCGAGCGGCCAGCCTGGCGCATGAACCACACGGGGGTGCGCTCGGGGCGCTCGCCACGGTAGGCGCGAATGAGGGGGGCATCGGCCGTACGGCCGTCAACGAGCGGATGCTCGGGCTTCAGAGACACGCCCCTCAGGATAGGCCCGCCGTTCGGGGGGTTCCTGACCGGCTCCTGCGCGGAAAACCCCCGGTCAGTGAAGGATGCTCGCGGCATCGTTCCTGAACGAACGGTCGGAAAGAGCGGCGTACCATTGTGCGAGTGCTCCTGTGCGTTACGGCGAACCATCGCAACACGCCGTTCGATCTCCTCGAACGGCTGTCGGTCGACGCTGAACGCCTGAGCGCGCAGGTCGCCGGCTCACACGACGCCGTACGGGGCGCGGTCAGTATCTCGACCTGCAACCGCGTCGAGGTCTACCTCGACATCGACGCCCCCGACCTCAAGGCGCGCGAGATCGCATCCCGTGCCGTCGGTGACGCGCTCGACGGCCTTGCCGGTGTCGGCACGGCCGAGGCGCTGTCGAACGCCGAACTGCTGAACGACGCCCGCGCCGTGCACCACCTCTTCTCTGTGTCGGCGGGTCTCGAGTCGGTCGCCGTCGGCGAGGAGGAGATTGCCGGCCAGGTGAAACGCGCCGCCGCAGTCGCCCGCGAGCTCGGCACCACCTCCCCCGCCCTCGACCGCGCCTTCCAGCAGGCGATCCGCACTGCTCGTGCCGCCCGCGCGGAGGGCGACGCGAGCGCGACCGGCCGCTCGCTCGTGCGGCTCGCGCTCGACCTCGTCGGCAGCCGACTGCGCGACTGGCAGGGCGTAAACGTGCTGCTGATCGGCACCGGGCAGTACGCGGCCACGACGGTTGCCGCTCTCCGTGAGCGGGGCGCCGACCGCATCCGGGTGTATTCGCCGACCGGTCGCGCGCAGGTGTTCGCCGAGCGCTCGGCAACCGAGCCGACCAACGAGCTGTCCCCGTCACTGACGTGGGCGGATGTCGTCATCACCTGCACGACGCGGCTGTCGGTCGGCGTCGACGACGTTCCGCAGGACGCGACGTTCTACGCGGTCGACTTGGGGCTACCGCGCAACATCGACCCGGAGGTGGGCGAGCTCGAGGGCGTGACGCTTCTCGACCTCGAGACGGTGCGCATGCACGCGCCGCTGGTGCAGTGGAGCGCAGCCGAGGATGCGCGCGCCGTGGTCGACGCTGCCGCGCACGAGTATTCGGCCCACGCGCAGGTCACGCCGTCGATTGTCGCGCTGCGCGAGCACGTCTTGTCGATCGTCGACGCCGAGATTGAGCGTGCTCGTCGCCGCGGCGATGACGGCCGCGCGGAGGAGTCGCTGCGGCACCTTGCGGGCGTTCTGCTGCACACCCCGTCGACGCTGGCTCGCCAGCACGCGGCGCGCGGCGACGCGGATGCGTTCGCTCAGGCGGTGACGACGCTGTTCGGCATCGAGGTGGCCGAGCAGGCGGCTGCGGCCGCCGCGAGCGACGCTGCGGCGTCAGGCGCTGACGCGGTCGATGACGGCGAGCAGGGCGAGGCCGTAGGCCTCGGGGGCTGAGACACTCTCGTAGCGGTGCTCGACGCCGTCGAACTGCGCGGTGACGATGTAGCCGTCGTCGGTGCGTTCGAGCGATCGGAAGCTGCCGCGCAGCAGGTCGCGTAGCTGGTCTTCGCGCGGGAGCCATAGTGCGTCGGTGACGTCGACCGAGTCGAGTGCCCATTCGGTGGTGCCGTTGAAGCCGAGCACGGTGCCTGTCGGGTAGTGGTGCGCTTCGATGGTGAGGTCGCTGACGGTGAAGATGTCGCCGTCGAGTTCTGCGCGGTCGATTTGGAATCGGTCGCCCGATTCGGGGTGCCACGCGAGGCCGGCGTCGCGGAGTTGCCGGGCGAGGGCGGTGCTGATCATGTCTTCACGGTGACAGCACGAACCGGATGCCACCTGTGCGGGGCATCCGGTTCGTGTGAGTGGTGCGGGTCGGGGGCCGCTTACTGTTTTCGGGTCAGTTCACGACCCCCGACCGCGCTGCGTGGGGCGCTGGGTTACGCCTCCACGCGACGGCGGGCGACGACCGCGCCGATGCCCGTCAGGGTGATGAGCAGTGCGATGATGCCGACCGTTCCGAGCATGCCGCTCGCGCCGGTGAGGGCGAGGGTCGGCAGGTCGGTCGTGGTCA
>DASSWY010000249.1:0-4701 GCA_035704325.1 Microcella sp.
TGTTTTCCTCGTAGTACAGCTCGGCCGCCCGCACGGCGAGCAGCTCGCTGTCGCTGGTGTCGAGCGGCACAGAACCTCCGGAGACGAAATGGATCGGTCGGCGGGGCGCAGGGGCGCTCCGGCGTGTGGTCCACGCTAGGCCGCGCCACACGCATCCACCAACATTTGTTGGCGCGTTGCTCAGATGAGCAGACCGCGCCACGTCGCTAGGCTCAGAGCGTGACCGATTACGCCCTCGCCGTCGACCTCGGCGGCACCAAAGTCGAGGCCGCCCTCGTCGCCGCAGACGGCTCGCTCGTCGCCGGATCCCGCCACCGCCGCCCCACCGGCGCCACCGCCACGAGCGACGAACTCGCGCGCAGCGTGACCGAAGCCGTTCAAGATGCGGTCGCCACGCTCGTGACGGCGCGTCGCGACGATCGCGTGATCGGCGTCGGCATCGGCTCGGCGGGCCCTCTTGTCGGCTCTGACGGCCGCGTGTCACCCCTCAACCTGCCGGCCTGGCGCGGCTACCCGCTCGGCGAGCTCGTCGCTGCGCTCGTTCCCGAGGTGCCGGTCGTGACCCGGATCGACGGCATCGCCATCACGCTCGCCGAAACGTGGGTGGGCGCAGCTCGAGGCGAAACGAACGTCATGGGCATGGTCGTCTCGACCGGCGTGGGCGGCGGGCTGCTCGTCGACGGGCGCACGATCGCGGGTCCGTCCGGCAACGCCGGCCACATCGGCCACGTGCAGGTCGCCGGGCACGACGAGCGCTGCGCCTGCGGCGCGCGCGGCTGCCTGGAAGCCATCGCCTCCGGTCCGCGTACCGTCGCCTGGGCCCGGCGTGAGGGCTGGCAGGGTGAAACCGGCGAAGAGCTCGCCGCCAGCGCGCGGGCGGGCGACCCGATCGCGCGCGCCGCCATCGAGCGCTCGGCCACCGCCGTCGGCGAGGCCATCGCGTCAACCTCCGCGTTGCTCGACCTCGACGTCGTCGCGATCGGTGGCGGCTTCTCGCACGTCGCCGGCGACTACATCGACATCGTCGCCCGCACGGTCGCCGGCCACAGCGACTTCGGCTTCGTCACGTCGACGCGCGTGGTGCGCAGTGGGCTGAGTGGCGAGGGGCCCCTGATCGGGGCTGCTGCCCTCATTCACCACCGCGAGCAGGTCAGCTGACCACGCGGCGCGCGCTCACCGCTCCGCGCGGTTGCCCGTACGGCCCCGACGACGTCATCGTTAGCCAGCTGCCCGCACCACCTCTTCGTCGACGATCCCGCCGGTGCGCAGGAGGGGGATGGCCGCAGCAACGCCCAGCGTCAGCGCCGTCATCACACCCATGGGCCAGGTCCAACTGCCCGTCGCATCTCGCACCACGCCGAGCACGGGGGGCACGATCGCGGCGGCGAGATAGCCAACGGTCTGGATGAAGGCGCTGACCCCCGCGGCAACCTGCGGTGACCGGGTGCGCAGTCCGATGAGTGTGAGCCCCAGCGGAAACGCGATCTGCCCCAGCCCGATCGCGGTGACCCACGCCACCGGCGCCACAGCCGGAGCGAGCCACAGGCCGCCCCATCCGGCCGCAAAGAGCGCGGTGGCGGCCACGAGTAGAGGGGTCGGCGTCGCGAGTCGCGCACCCAGCACAGGCACCGAGAGGGCGAGGGGTAAACCCAGGATGCTAAACAGCGCGACGAGCGCGCCCGCGCCGGTCGCCGACACGCCCGCGCTCTCGCGCAGCACCTCGGGCAGCAGGGCGAATACGGTGTACGCGGAAATGCCGGAGACGCCGAACCCGATCGTGATGCCCCACACGGTGCGCGATCGCGCGAGGGCGAGGGCGCCCCGCGCATGTGGCACGCTCGCGGGCGTGGGCGACTCCGTTCCCGCAGCGGCAGCCGACTGTGCCTGATGGCTCGCGCGCCGCGCGACGAGCACCCACGGAACAAGGGCGATCAGTGCGCCACCGCTCCACACGGCGAGCGACGCCCGCCAGTCGAGCCCCACGGCGATCGGCACGGCCACGAGAGGTGGAATCGCCGACCCGATCGACATCGCAGTGCCGTACGCGGCCGTGACCGCCGCGAAGCGGTCGGGCAGGTACCGCTTCACCGCGCCGGGAAGCAGGATGTTGCCGACCCCCGCTCCCAGCAACACGACGACGCTGCCCACGAGTAGCGTCGTCACGTCGGGCGCGATCGCCCGCACGAGGTGTCCGACGATCATCGTCACCACGGCCGCCGCCAGCGTGCGTTCGAGACCGAAGCGGTGGGCAAGGAACGGCGACACGAGCCCGGCAATCACGAACCCGAGCGGTGCGGCGAGGCCGAGCAGCCCCAGCACCGAGGCGTTGAGGGGAATCTCCGCCGAGATCTGCGGACTAATCGGGGCGAGCCCCGCAACCCCGGTGCGCAGGTTCGCGGCCATAGCGATGACGGCGGCGAGGGCGAGCCCTGCGCTGACCGCTTGGCCACCGCGAGATGCCGCAGGATGCGCGGTTGACGGGTCGGCCACGCGCTCAGCTTAAAGCCGCGACCGGGGCTTCTCGATCGCCGAGCGCACCACCGTCTGCCCGCTTAGAGTGAGCCGATGAGCGACTTCGCCGAACACCTCCCGCTCAGTAACCGGCCGCGCGCAGACGAGTCCGCCGTTTCGGGCGGCTGGGCGCGCGAGACGGCGGCCGCTCTCACCGAGCTGGCCCGCGTGCTCGACGCGCATCCGTCGCTCGCTGCGTCGCCCTCGGGCGACGGGCGACGCGATGTGGCGGATGCGGTCCGCACCCTGTTAACGCGCCTCCCGCGCCGCCCGCACGAGCGCCTGCTCGCGATCCTCGGCGCGATCGACACGCCCTCCCCCAGGCTTGCCGCGGTCGACAGCGGACGGCTCGCCGAGCTGCTCGTGCTCGAGGCCGCGCGGCTCCGCTCGGCGCGCCGTGGCCCGAGCATCCGTGCCCTGGGCGAGGCCGTGGTGTTGCTCGTCGATGTGGCGCGGCGCAACGGTCTCGTCGAGACCACCGAGCCGCAGACTCTGGGCGCGGTCGCCCTCGACCTGGCGGTGCGGCAGCAGTCGACGCTGCGGCCCACTCTGCAGCGCTACGCGCTCGTCGCGGCGAGCGGGGGCTGGCGCATCGGCTCGGGTGCCGCGAGGCGCTGTGACGATCGTGCCATCGTGCTGTTCTTGGCGGGCCGCGGCCCACTGCCCGACGAGGTGCCCGCGCCACCCGAGCGGGAAACGCCCGGCATCGACGGCTGAACGGGCCCCGGCCTGCGGTGAGCAGACTCCGTGCCTCGCGGGCTCGCAGGCCCGCGCCCCGGCCCTCCTACGGGGCGGGCGGAAGCCCCAGCACGCCGCGGATCTCAACCTCGTCAACACCCATCTGGTGGGCGAGCGCGTCGGCCGACGGGAACTTCCGCATGCCGCGAATGAAGCGCACGAACTCGAGCTCGACCACTTTGCCGTAGAGGTCAACGGTGACGTCGATGGCGTGCGCTTCGACGGTCTTCTCGGGGACGTCGCCGAACGTCGGGTTGTTGCCCACCGAGACCGCCGCGCCGAAGCGCTGACCGTCGACGTGCATCCAACAGGCGTAGACGCCGTCTGCCGGAATAAAGCCCTCAGCACCCTGGGCGAGATTCGCCGTCGGATACCCCATCGTGCGACCCCGCTGGTAGCCGGGCACGACTTCCGAGCGGATTCGCGGCAGGCGCCCGAGCGCCTCGGCCGCCTCGGCAACGTGACCCACCTCGAGCAGTCGTCGGATGCCCGTGGACGAAATGCGCTCGCCGCCCGACACGCAGACGTCGTCGACGAGCGCGACGGCGAAGTCGTGCTGCTCACCCGCCGCGCGCAGGGTGTCGACCGTTCCGCCGCCGTGCGCGCCGTAGCGGAAGTCGGAGCCCACGAGCACGCACTCGGTGGACAGCCCGCCGACGAGCACCTCACTGACGAAGCGCTCGGGGGCGAGGGCGGCGAACTCGGTAGTGAAGGGAATCACGACGACGAGGTCGACCCCGGCCGCGAGCAGCGCTTCGGTCTTCTGCGCGGTCGAGAGCAGGGGCAGGGGCGCGTCGTCGGGGCGCAGCACCTCGAGCGGGTTGCGATCGAAGGTGATGACCACGGTGCGCGCGATTCCTCGCGCGCTCGCCTCGTCGCGCAGGCGCTCGATGACGCGGCGGTGGCCCAGGTGCACGCCGTCGAACTTGCCGACCGTGACCGCCGAGCGCACACCGTCGGCGGGCAGTGCGTCAATGCCCGTCACGACCCGGCTCATGCGCGGGCCGCCTTCGCCGTGCGGGCCAGTGACCACAGGCCGAGCACAGGCAACACGAGCGGCACGAAGCCGTAGCCGCGGCCAAACTGCGACCACACGGTGTCAGCCGGGAAGAGCTCGGGCTGCGCGATGCTGATGACACCGACCACGAGCACGCCGAGCAGTTCGATACCAATGGCGATGACGGCGACGCGAAACCACGCGCGGCCGGGCGCCACGAGCGCGACCGTCGCGAGAATGTAGATGACGGCGGCAACGGCAGACAGCGTGTATGCGACGGGCGCGACCTCGAACTTGGTCGCGATTTGGTAGAACGAGCGCCCCGTCGCGGCGATCGCGAGGATGCCGTAGACGGCGATCAGCACGCGGGTGAACCCGCTCACTCGGATGTTCGGCGCCGTCGTTGACGCGGCCGCTGTCGACTCGCTCACGCCGCTCATTCTGTCGCCTCGCGG
>DASSWY010000102.1:0-3299 GCA_035704325.1 Microcella sp.
CAGAAAATCTGCCAGAATAGGCGGTCGAGTGTTCGCGCGCCCGACCCTCTATCAGGCGCGCCGAGCATCCCTTTAGAGCTTTCGCGCCGAGTGTGCCCCACACAATTGGCGGCGAGCCACCCATCATCAACATTTTCCGGAGAAACGTGGCTGTCAAGATTCGCCTCAAGCGCATGGGCAAGATCCGTGCACCCTACTACCGCATCGTCGTCGCCGACTCGCGCACCAAGCGCGACGGCCGCGTGATCGAAGAGATCGGCAAGTACCACCCCACCGAAGAGCCCTCGTTCATCGAGGTGCAGTCCGAGCGTGCGCAGTACTGGCTGAGCGTCGGCGCGCAGCCGAGCCCGCAGGTTCTCGCGATCCTCAAGCTCACGGGCGACTGGGGCACCTTCAAGGGCGAGAAGGGTGCCAAGAGCACCGTCAAGACCGCCGAGCCGAAGCCCGAGTTCGTCGTCGACGAGAAGAAGAAGCCGGTGCTGAAGCCCAAGGCCGAGAAGAAGGCTGAGGAGGCCCCGGCCGCCGAGGCTCCCGCCGCTGAGGACGCCCCGGAGGCCGCTGAGGCTACCGAGGCGCCCGCCGCGGACGCCGCCGCCGACGAGGCTGACAAGGCCTAATCGTCGTGCTTGCAGACACGCTGGAGCATCTCGTCAAGGGGATCGTTGATCACCCCGACGACGTCGTCGTCGCGTCGCAGAACTCCGGCCGCGGCGAGGTCCTCGAGGTGCGCGTGCACCCCGAGGACCTCGGCCGCGTCATCGGCCGAGGCGGGCGCACCGCCAAGGCCCTGCGCCAGGTCATCTCGTCGCTCGCCGATGGTCGACGCGTGCGCGTCGACGTCGTCGACACCGACGCCTGATCGTGGCGACCGCGAAAGCTGATCCCCCCGGTTCGCCGTCCACCCGACTCCGGGTGGGGCGACTGACCAAGGCGCACGGTCTCAAGGGCGCCCTCAAGCTCGAGTTGTTCACCGACGACCCCGAGCGACGTTTCGTGCCCGGTGCGACTTTCTCGCTGCAGGTCCCCGCGACCTCCCCATGGCACGGCCAGAGCCTGACGCTCACCGAGTTGCGCTGGTACAACGGCCAGCCCGTTGGCTTCTTCGAAAACGTCGCCGATCGCACGGCGGCCGAGTCGCTGGCGAAGGCGATCCTCTGGATCGAACAGCCGACCGACGAAGAACCCGAAGACGATGCCTGGTACGACTTCCAGCTCGTTGGCCTGCGGGTCATGCGCGACGGAGCCGAGGTCGGCGAGGTCGTGCGCGTCGACCACTTCCCGGCGCAAGACCTCCTTGTCGTCCGCTCGGCAGAGCGCGACGTTCTCGTTCCGTTCGTCTCGGCGATCGTGCCGACCGTCGATATTGCGGCCGGAACCGTCACGGTGACGCCGCCCGCTGGCCTGTTCGACGACGAGGACGCCATCGACGCCTCCGCCCCCGTCAACTCACCCACCGCAGACGCGGAGTAGTCGATGCGGGTCGACGTCGTCACGATCTTCCCGGAGTTCTTCGGCGTGCTCGATGTCTCGCTGCTCGGTAAGGCGCGCGCGGCCGGCGTCATCGAGTTCGGTGTGTACGACCTGCGTTCCTTCACGCACGATCGGCACCGCACAGTCGACGACACCCCGTACGGCGGGGGAGCGGGGATGGTCATGCGCCCCGAGCCGTGGGGGGAGGCGCTCGACTCGCTCGTCACCGATGAAACGGTGCTCGTTGTGCCGAGCCCGGCCGGCCATCGCTTCACACAGGCGGCGGCTCGCGAGCTCGCCTCTGTGCCGCACCTCGTCTTTGCCTGCGGTCGCTACGAGGGCATCGACCAGCGGGTCATCGACCACTACTCTGAGCGCATCGAGGTGCGCGAACTCAGCCTCGGCGACTACGTGCTGAACGGTGGGGAGGTGGCGGCCATGGCGATGATCGAAGCGGTGGGCCGTCTCGTGCCCGGCGTCGTCGGCAATCCCGTGTCCCTCGATGAGGAGAGCCACGAAGACGGGCTGCTCGAGTATCCGAGCTACACGAAGCCCGCCTCGTGGCGGGGCCACGATGTTCCGCCCGTCCTGCTGAGCGGCAATCACGGGGCGATCGCGGCGTGGCGACGCGAGCAGCAGCTCGAGCGCACCGCGCGCATCCGACCCGATCTGATCGGCGAGTCATGAATTCCGGCGAGCGCATGTGGTTGTGGGCGCAGCCGCTGCTCGCTGTCGTGGCGGCCGTAGCCGGTATCGCGGCGATCGTCGTGCGGGCGCTGGGCGAGTTTTCGTATCTCCCCTCGGTGCAGGCCGTGGTGACGGGCGTGCTGGTACTACCCGGCCTCGCGCTGTCGCTCGGCATCAACCACCTCATCGTGCGTGCGCGACGCCCCGCCCGCCTGACCAGCGGCGAGAAAATCCTGCTGATCGTCCAGGTGCTCATCGTGATTGTCACCGTGCTGACGTCGCTCGATCAGGCGGCCCTGATCGGGGGCTACCTGCTGTGGCCCCTGCTCATTGCCGCTGCCGTGACGGCCTGCGTCACCATGGCGCGCACGACACTTGCGCTGCGGCGGGCAAACACGGCAGAGCCCGTCGGTGTCGTGTCAGAGCGCAGCGCCCCGTAGGGGGCCTTCTCTGGGTCTGGGCTACGAGTCGGTGCGCGCCGTCAAGATGACGGGCCCGTCGGCTGTGATCGCCACCGTGTGCTCAGCGTGCGCTGCCCGCGTACCCGTGCGGCTGCGCAGTGTCCAGCCGTCGGCGTCCGTCACGATCTCGTCAGTGTCGGGAATGAACCACGGCTCGATCGCGATCACGAGCCCCGCCTTGAGCTTCAGGCCGCGCCCCCGTCGCCCGTCGTTCGGAACGTGTGGTTCACCGTGCATCGTGCGCCCGACGCCGTGCCCGCCGAAGTCGAGGTTCACGGGGTAGCCCGCGTCGTCCGCGACGTCGCCGATCGCCGCCGAGATGTCACCCATGCGCCGGCCGGGGTGTGCCTGCTCGATGCCGGCCGCCAAGGCACGCTCAACGGTGGCGATGAGGGCGAGGTCGCCCTCTCGGGGTTCGCCCACGACGAGGCTGATCGCCGAGTCGCACACCCAGCCGTCTACCGATGCGGCGAAGTCGAGCGAGAGCAGGTCGCCGTCGCGCAGCACGTAGTCGTGGGGCAGGCCGTGGAGCGCGGCATCGTTCACCGAGGTGCAGATCACCTTGCCGAACGGCGAGCCGCCGAACGATGGGTGGTAGTCGATGTAGCAGCTCTCGGCGCCTTCAGCGCGAATCATGTCGTGGGCGAGAGCGTCGAGGTCGAGCAGGTTCACGCCGACGTC
>DASSWY010000216.1:0-2309 GCA_035704325.1 Microcella sp.
CAGCTGACTCTCGAGGAATGCCTAGAGTTCGCGCGCGAAGATGAGTGTGTCGAGGTCACACCCGAGATCGTGCGTATTCGCAAGGTCGAGCTCGACCAGACGCTGCGCGCTCGCGCAACCAGCCGTCTGAAGCGCCAAAACGCCTAAGCCGTCACCGAAGGAGTTCCCATGGTTGCCCGCCGTCGTTCTCTCGCTACTGTCGCGCTTGCCGCGACTATCGCGCTCGGCGCGAGCGCCTGCAGCACCGGTACGCCGCTCGACAACATCGTCGAGGGCCTCGTCGATCAGGGCGTCGAGCAGGTCACCTCGGGCATCGACGAGCAGATTCGCGGCCTGGTCGGTGACGTGCTCGGCGGTGTCGAGTTGACGACCGATGGCTCGCTGCCGTCGAGCTTCCCGCAGGGCATTCCGCTCGTCGGTGAGGTGCTGGGCGGTGGTGCGGGGCCCGAGGGTTCCGGCTGGGTCGCGCGTACCCGCCTCGACGAGGCAAGCGCCTTTACCGCGGCGCAGGGTGCGCTCGAAGACGCCGGCTTTACGGCCAGCGGGGTGTCGAGCGACGCGACGAGTGGCTATGGCGCCTTCACCTCGGCCGAGTATCGAGTCGATCTCTCGGTCGCGACCGATGGGCAGGGCGAGGTCACGGCGACCTACGTCGTCACCCCGCAGTAGCGACTCCCTATATATACGTCTGCATCAAATTGCCGAGCACGAAGGGTAGGCTCTCGCCGTGAAGATCGCGCGTTTCGCTACGGCCGAGGTCGCTGACCCTCGATACGGCATTCTCGATGACGACGAGCTCGTCGTGCTGACCGGCGACCCCATGTTTCATGGGTACGACACGACGGGCGAGCGCGTTGCGGTGAAGGATGCGCGCATCCTGGCCCCGGTCATCCCGCGATCGAAGGTGATCTGTGTCGGCATGAACTACGCCGCGCACGCCAAAGAGATGGGTCACGACGGGCTGAAGAACCCGCTCATCTTCCTCAAGCCGAACACCGCGGTGGTCGGCCCCGGCGACCCGATCATCCTGCCGCCCGTCGACGGGCGCATCGTGCACGAGGGCGAGCTGGCGATTGTCATCGGCTCGGTCGCGAAGCGCGTGAAGCGCGACGACTGGCAGAGCGTCGTCTTCGGGTACACGATCGCCAACGACGTCTCGGCGCGCGACGTCATGTTCGCCGACGGCCAGTGGGCGCGAGCAAAGGGGTACGACACGTTCTGCCCGCTCGGCCCGTACATCGAGACCGACATCGACCCGACGAACCTCGAGATCGAGACCTTCGTCGACGGCGAATTGCGCCGCAAAGGCAACACGTCTGACCTGATCTTCGGAATCCCGGAGCTGATCGAGTTCATCTCCGATGTGTGGACGCTGCTGCCCGGCGACGTCATTCTGACGGGCACTCCCGACGGGCTCGGCGGGTTCCTCGACGGGCAGACTGTCGACATTCAGATCGAGGGCCTTGGCACGCTGTCGAACCCGGCGAAGAACCGCGACGACCGCGTCGACGCGTAGCAGCTCGTCGCCGTCGCCCGCCGCGAGGGCGCGAGGGGATGTCGACGGTGCGCTCGTGATACCGGCCGGGGTATCGCGCCGGGCGTAGACTCGCGCGCGTGACCACGCCTGCCACCGCCGACACCGCGCTGAGTGCGGCAGACGTGGCGCGGCTGCAGCGGCGAGTGCGCGGCACCCTGATGGCCGGCCAGGTGCTCGCAGGCCTTGGCATGGGGTCGACCCTGTCGCTCGGCGCGCTGCTCGCCGCCGAGGTGTCGGGCACGCCCGCGCTCTCGGGAATGGCCGCCACGATGGCGACTCTCGGCGCAGCCCTGGCCGCGGTGCCGCTCGCGCGACTCGCCTCCCGCGCAGGGCGCGCGCCCGCCCTCGCCCTTGGTGCGAGTATCGCGGCCGTCGGCGGGATGCTCGCCATCGCCTCCGCCGCGCTCGGCTGGTTTCCGCTACTGCTCGTCGCGCTCGCCGCGATCGGCGTAGGCACCGCCGTCAACCTGCAGTCGCGCTTCGCGGCCGCCGACCTCGCCGCGGCCGCGACGCGCGGCCGCGACCTGTCACTCGTAGTGTGGGCGACCACGATCGGCGCAGTGAGTGGGCCGAACCTCATCGGACCGGGCGAGAGCCTCGGCGCCGCGCTGGGGCTGCCTCCGTTGTCGGGGGCCTTCGTGTTTACTGCCGCCGCCCAGCTGAGCGCGGCCGTGCTGTACGTGGTGCTCTTGCGGCCCGACCCCCTGCGGGTCGCGGCGCGCTGGGACGCGCAGCGGGCGAGCGATGCCGCGCGGGCATCCGGATCGGTGGC
>DASSWY010000280.1:0-7093 GCA_035704325.1 Microcella sp.
CGACGCCCGCATCGTCGTCGTCGAGCCGTTCTGGTACACCGATGAGCGGCCCGAGAGCGTGCAGATCATCATCGACTGGGTGCGCGAGGGCGCCGAGGCGATCGGGGCCGACTACATCGCCGGAGCCTCCCGCTACATCGAGGGCCGCCCCGAGCTGATGGCCGCCGACGGCCTGCACCCCAACGACGAGGGCTACGCGGTCATCGCCGAGCGGCTCGACGCCGAATTTGCCGCGCTCGGCCTCTGACGTGGCGGGGCCATCGCGTGCGCGGGGCGCCGTCGGTTTTTTCGCCGGCGTGTACGTCGTGCTGCTCGCCTACGCGACGCTAACGCCGGCCGACACCGCCGAGAGCGTGACGGGCGTCGTCGCGGTGATCGCCGCATCCGTTTCTGCCGCCATCGGAGGCGACCTCGACGCGACGTACGCGGTTCTCGAAAGCGCGGCCAACGTCGCCCTCTTCGTGCCGCTGGGAGCGCTCGTCGCCACGCCGCTGCGGCGCACGCGCGGCGTCGCGATCGTGGCCGCCGCGAGCGTCGGGGCCTCGACCAGCCTCGCCATCGAATTCGCGCAGCGGTACATCGACGGCCGGTACTCGACCATGGCCGACGTCGCCGCGAACAGTGGCGGAGCGATCCTCGGCGGCACGGTCATCGTGACCGTAGTTGCGACGACCGCGGGTCGGGGCCGAGTGACGACACCTCGCGATGCGTAGACTCGGGCGCGGGGCCGCGCGGTGCGGACGACCCCGGCCCGCACGAAAGGCAACAACCCTGTGGAACTGAGCGACTACCTGCGCATTCTGCGCAAGCGCTGGCTGATCATCGTCATCATGACCCTGGTTGGCCTGGCCTCGGCCGCGACGGCGACGCTGCTCACCACCCCGCGCTACGAGGCGTCGACGCAGGTGTTCGTGTTCGTGCCCACGACCGGCACCGTCGGTGAGCTCGCCCAGGGCGGCAGCTTCGCGCAGAACCAGGTGCGCTCGTACGCCGAAGCCGTGAGCACCCCCCGCGTGCTCGACGCGGTCGTGCGCAACCTGTCGCTCGACGAGACCGCCGAAGAACTCGCCGAGAACGTGACGGCCGAGGCCCCCCTGAACACGGTCAACATTCGCATCGCGGTGACTCGCGAGTCGCCGACCGAGGCGGCCGAAATCGCCAACGAGACCACGTCGTCGTTTCGGGCCGTGATCTCTGACATCACGAGCGGACAGGTGTCGGTGAGTGTGCTGCGCGAGGCGACCGTGCCCGACAGCCCCGTCTCACCCAACACGCAGCTGAACCTGGCGCTCGGCCTGCTGGTGGGCCTCGCCGTTGGCGTGGGCCTCGCCGTGCTGCGCGAGGTGCTCGACACCCGCATTCGTGGCCAGCGCGACGTCGAGGCGATCACGACCGCCCCCGTCATCGGCGGCATCAGTTACGACCCCGACGCGGTGAAGCGCCCCCTCATCGTGCACGACGACCCGCACAGTCCGCGTTCTGAGGCCTTCCGCGCGCTGCGCACCAACCTGCAGTTTCTCGACATCGAGCCCGGGGCCCGCAGCTTCGTCGTCACGAGCTCGGTGCCGGCCGAGGGCAAGTCGACCACCTCGGCGAACCTCGCCATCGCCATCGCCGACTCGGGCGCTCGCGTGCTGCTCGTCGACGCCGACCTGCGCCGCCCGAAGCTCGCCGAATACCTCGGGCTCGAGGGCGCCGTGGGCCTCAGCGACGTGCTCATCAACCGCGTCGCCCTGCACGACGTGCTGCAGGTGTGGGGCCGCAACCGCATGACCGTGCTGCCCGCGGGCAGCGTGCCCCCCAACCCGAGCGAGCTGCTCGGCTCGCGCGCAATGGGCGACCTGCTGCACGCCCTCGAGCGCGACTTCGACGTCGTCATCATCGACATGCCGCCGCTGCTTCCGGTAACGGATGCGGCACTCGTCAGCAAAATGACCAAGGGGGCGCTGGTCGTCGCCGCCGCTGGCCGCACCGACCGCGCCGAGCTGAAGGGCGCGTTCGCCGCGCTCGAGAATGTCGGCGCCCGCGTGTCGGGGGTTATCCTCACAATGTTGCCCACGAAGGGCCCCGACGCCTACAGCTACGGCCAGTACGGCTACGGCTACGGCTACGCACCCGAACAGGTCGCCACCAGCGGCCGGGCCGGGCGCAAGCAGAAGAAGGGGCGCGCCACCGCGCGCTAAGCCGAGGCCCACCCACCCCCGACCCCGAGGAAGAAGCTGTGAGCGCCCCGACGACTCCGTTCCGAATCCTCGTCGTCTGCACCGGCAACATTTGCCGGTCGCCGCTCGTCGAAACCCTGTGGCGCACGCGCCTCGACCCGCACTACGTCGAACTCGCGAGCGCCGGCACCCGCGCCCTGGTCGACCACGCCATGCCCGACGAGGCGCAGGCGCTCGCCGTCACCCACGGCGTGCCCGCCGACGTCGCGGGCGAGCACCGCGCCCGCCAGCTGACCGCCGAGTTGATCGCCGAGGCCGACGTGGTCATCGCGCTCGCCCGCGAGCACCGCGCCGACGTCGTGCGCACGCTGCCCGTCGCCGCCCGCAAGACCGTCACGCTGCTCGAGGCGGCGCGCCTCGTCGAGTCACTCGCCGACGCCCCGCACCTCGACGTGCCGCAGCTGCGCACGCTGCCGGTCGCCGACGCCCTGCGCGAACTCGTCCCCCTCGCCCTCGCCGAGCGCGGAGTCGCCGCCCCGCCCGCCGACCCGCTCGACGACGACGTGGTTGACCCGTACCGCCAGGCGCCCGAGGTGTATGCGCGTTCGGGTGAGCAGATTGCCGACGCGACCACGCGCATCCTCACCGCTCTGCAGCGATTGGCCGACCGGTGAGCGGCGAACCGAGCGGCGCGCGGGTCACCTCCCCTGACGAGTACAGCGACGTCGAGCTCCCGGAAACCTGGGCGGACAAATACTCGCGCCGCCTCGCCCTCACCGACCTGCTGGTCGTCGCCTGGGCGATGTTCGGCACGCAAGTCGCCTGGTTCGGCCTTGACGAGGCGCGCCTCGTCGGCCGCGAGCGCCTTCTGCCGGTCGACCTGAGCATCAGCTACACCGGGGTCACGCTCATCATCATCGCCCTCTGGATGCTCGTGCTCGCCCTCTTTCAAACGCGCGATCCGCGAATTGTTGGCTCGGGAACGATTGAGTACAAGCGCATCGCCGACGCCGCCTTCCGCCTGTTCGGCGTCATCGCGATTCTTGCCGTGCTGCTGCAGTTCGACATTTCGCGCGGCTACTTCCTGACCGGCCTGCCCGTCGGGCTTGCCGCGCTGATCTTCTCGCGGTGGATTTGGCGCCAGTGGCTCGCCGGCGAGCGCGCCCAGGGTCGGGCGGTGACGCGGGCCGTCGTCGTGGGCAGCCCGCAGACGGCCGGCGCGCTGATCGGAGAATTGGCCGCGAAGCGCGGGGTCGGCTACCGGGTAGTCGGCGCCTGCATCGTCGGAGGGCCCGCGCCCGCCGTGCTGCCCGAGGGCATCGAGCTGATCCCCGGCACCGCCGACATTGCGGGCGTGCTCGACCGCCTCGACGCCGACACGCTCATCATCACCGGAGCCGACGAGCTCACCGCCGACCGCGTGCGGGCACTCAGTTGGCAGCTCGAACCCGGCGTGCACCACCTCGTGCTCGCTCCGACCCTCACCGACATCGGTGGCCCGCGCATTCACGTGCGCCCGGTTGCGGGTCTGCCGCTCGTGCACGTCGAGACGCCTCGCTACGACGGAATGAAGCGCTTCACCAAGCGTTCCTTCGACCTCGTTGGCTCGGCCGCCCTGCTGCTCGTCCTTTCGCCTGTGCTCGTCGCGATCGCGATCGCCGTTGCGGTCGACAGCCGAGGCCCCGTGTTCTTCACCCAGCGCCGCGTCGGCCTCGACGGGCGCGTCTTCTCGATGATCAAGTTCCGCAGCATGGTTCCCGACGCCGAATCACAGTTGGGTGACTTGCTGCAGCGCGAGCGAGAGATCGGCAACAGCGTGCTGTTCAAGATGGCCGACGACCCGCGCATCACCCGCGTCGGACGGGTGCTGCGCAAGTACAGCCTCGACGAGCTGCCGCAGCTGATCAACGTGTTCGTCGGGCAGATGTCGCTCGTCGGCCCCCGCCCGCCGCTCGAGCGTGAGGTCGCGGCCTACGAGTCGCACGTGCACCGTCGCTTCTTTGTGAAGCCGGGTATCACTGGGCTCTGGCAGGTCAGCGGCCGGTCGACCCTGTCGTGGGAAGAAAGCGTGCGGCTCGACCTGTACTACGTCGAAAACTGGTCGATTACGACCGACATCGTGCTGCTGTGGCGCACCGTGCGCGAAGTCGTGCGACCGCAGGGCGCCTTCTAGGTCGTTAGGCTGGCAGACGTGAGCATGCCCCCGATCCGTCGACGTCGTCGGCGCCGCAGTGTCGTGCGGCGGGGGTGGTGGATCGCGGCGGGCGTCATCGTCGCACTGCTCGCCTCGAGTGTCGCCTGGGTGGTCATTCGCGGCCTCTCGGCCCGAGACGAGCTGCTCGGGGCACTACCCATCGCCGAACGCGTCGAAGCGAAAGTGGCAGCCGGTGACAGCGACATTGCCGAAGACCTCGCCGAATTGCAGCGACGCACCGAATCAGCCCGCGCATCCACCAGCGGGCCCGTGTGGCGCATCTACGAGAACGTTCCCGTCATCGGGCAGAACCTGACGGCGTTCCGCGAGGCGGCCCAGATCGTCGACGACATCGCCGACGAGGCGCTGCCCCCGCTCGGCGACCTCGCCGACGAGATCACCCTCGCGAGCCTCACCCCGCGCGACGGCGGGATCGACCTCGAACCGCTGATCGCCGCGCGGCCCGCCCTCGCGACGGCGGCCGAGGCGCTCGTGGCCGCCGACGAACGCGCGGCCGACATCAACACCGAGGGCACGATCGGGCAGATCTCGAGCGCGGTCAGCCAGCTCGTCGGGCTCATCAGTGACACCGCCGAGGTCGTCTCGGGCCTCAGCACCGCGGCAGAGCTGCTGCCGCCCATGCTCGGCGCCGACGGCGAGCGCACCTACCTCCTGCTCTTCATGAACAATGCTGAGTTGCGCGCCGGCGGAGGCATTCCCGGGGCCCTGTCGACGATCGTCGTCACCGACGGGCGCATCGAGCTCGCCGAACAGTCGAGCGCCGGCGACCTCGGGCGCTTCGACCCGCCGCCGCTTCCCGCGACAGCGGAAGAGACCGAAATTCTGTCGATCCCCCTCGACCGGTTCATGCAGAACGTCACCGGCACGCCCAACTTCGCGCGCAGCGGCGAACTCGCCCAGGCGATGTGGGCCGAACGCACCGGGCAGCTTGTCGACGGGGTCATCGGCGTCGACGTCGGGGCGCTGCGGTTGCTGCTCGGGGCGACGGGGCCGATCGAGCTGGCGAGTGGCGACGCGCTGCGTGCCGACAACGCGGTCGACCTGTTGCTGAGCGACGTCTACGCGCGCTTTGACAACCCCGCCGACCAAGACGCCTTCTTCGCGGCAGCGGCACAGCGGGTCTTCGAAACCGTCACCGACCTCGAGGCTGACCCCGCCCGACTCGTCGACGCGCTGGCGACGGGGGTGCGCGAACAGCGCATCGTGCTCTGGAGCGACGACGAGGCCGAACAGGCCAGACTCGCCGCGCTCGACCTGACCGGAGGTTTTCCCGAGAGTACGGCCGAGCGCACCACCTTCGGCGTCTACCTGAACGAGGGCGTCGGCTCGAAGATGAGCTACTACCTCGACTTCTCGATCGCCGTGGCGCAGAACGTCTGCCGAAACGACGGCCGCCCCACGACGGCCACGACGATTCGACTGCGGTCAAACGCTCCGGCGGACGCCGCGCAGTCGCTTCCCCGGTACGTGACCGGCGGCGGGGCCTTCGGCGTGCCCGCCGGCATCATCCGCAACAACGTGCACCTGTATCTGCCCGCCGGCGAGAACGTGTTCGACGTGCGGATCGACGGTGAGTCGGTGGCCTTCTCGCTCGGCGAGCACGAGGGTCACGTCGTGGTGTCGCGCACCGTCGATCTCGAACCCGGGGAACTGGCCGCCTACACGGTGTACTCAAACGGACCAGAGTCGGGCAACCGCGACGTCATCGTCGAGCACACTCCGAGCATTCGTGATGTGCCGGTCGCGGTCGGGCAGCCGCTCGACTGCAACGACATTCCCTCGACCCCCGGTCAGCAGACCGAAGCGAGCGGGGCGGGCGAAATCAGCGCATTAGCGGGGCCCTGACCCCACTTTGCGGCACACGCATGCGAAATTCACACATTCGTCATACTTACTGCTCGCGAAACCGTCAGCTTTGCCCTAGTGTCGAAACAGTGTTCCGCTCGGCATGTGCTGTCGGCGCACTGTTGAGAGTCGATGTCATCACTGAGAGGCACACCACATGTTGAAGAAGTTTGCTGCTACCGGCGTTCTCGCCGCCGCCCTGCTGCTTGGCGCTCCCGCCGCCGGCGCAATGGCCTACGTTCCCACCCCGGTTGGCGGTTCGTCGACGGTTGCCCCCGGTGGCTCCCTGACGCTCGCCTACGAGGGCTTCGCCGCGAACTCGCAGGTGCTCTTCACCGTGGCCGGCCCCACCTCGGTCACGCTCGCCGTTGACACCACGACCACCAAGACCACGAACGCTCAGGGCGAGGTCGAGTTGGCCGTCACCATTCCGTCGACCGCCGCTGCTGGCTCGACCTACACCGTGACGGCGAACGGTTCGGGCGCCGAGCAGTCGCTCACCCAGACCGCGACCATCACCGTCGCTGCTGCTGATGCCGACGCTGGTGGCCTGCCGGTCACCGGTGCCGCCGACACCGGCGCCATTGTCTGGTTCGGCCTGGGCGCCCTCGCGCTCGGTGCGGCTGCCGTTTCGGTCGTCGCCGTCAAGCGTCGCCAGACCGTCTAACAACCTCACACGTCAGCACTCCGGCGGTCACAGCCCGCCACACGGAGAACGACTCTCACGAAGGGGCTCGCCGCGAGGCGGGCCCCTTCGTCGTGCGCGCTGCGCCAATCGCTAGGCTCAGGGTCGATGTCTCAGCCCACCCTGCCCCGCTCGTACGCCGCGATTGGCGACAGTTTCACCGAGGGCATGGGTGACGAGCTGCCC
>DASSWY010000287.1:0-6752 GCA_035704325.1 Microcella sp.
GGTTTTGCGCACGACGCCGTTCTCCCAGAACACCGCCGTGGACACGCGTACCCAGCCGGCGAAGTTGCGCGGCCGCATGCCGACGATGTCGAGCAGCCCGTCATCGATGACCGCGTCGGGCATGAGCAGCACGCCGCCCGGCAGCGAGCCGCAGTTGCCGACGATCAGCGTGTGCACTGTGGTCGATCGGGGCGGTGAGCCGTCGAGCGTGTAGGTGAGGCGTACCGCGTCGACGTCGCGCACAATGCGCGCGATGGCTTCGACGTAGGCGAGCCAGCCGACGCGCTTTTTCAGCTCGGGGTTGGTGGCCGCAATCATCTTCGCGTCGATTCCAATGCCGATCATGACGATGAAGGCGTGTTCTTCTTGTGTTCCGTCCGTGCGGAAGATTGTGGCGATTCCCGCATCGATCGTGCGGTCGTCGCCGTCAAAGACCGTGTCGACGGCCTCGTCCATGCGGTTGACGGCGATGCCCAGGTTGCGCGCCAACAGGTTGCCGGTGCCCGCGGGCAGCAGCGTCATCGGCAGCCCCGAGTCGATGAGCCCCTCGCTGGCGGCGCGGACTGTGCCGTCCCCACCGGCGACGAGCACCGCATCCACCTTTTCGTCGGCGGCCTGGCGGGCGAGGTTCTGGCCCGGCTCGTCTTCGGTGGTCTCGAGCCAGAGGGTCGCTGCGTAGCCGTGCTCAGCTTCACGCTCGGCGACCGCAGCGCGCAGCTTCTCGGCGTCGACCTTCACGGGGTTGTAGACGACGGCGATGCGGCGCTGATCGGAGCGCGGGGCGGCGGACATGCCGCTCAGCGTATGCCCAATCACTATGCACGTGCCGAGGGAAATTCGTTCTGTGTTCACTCAGCGTGCGGGCCGCGGTCTCGCCGGGGGCCAGGGGCCGCGTGCCAGACTAGAGACCGTGATTGACCCCCAACTGCTGCGCGACAACCCCGAACTGATCCGCGAGTCACAGAGGGCGCGCGGCGCGTCGGTCGAGGCCGTTGACGCGGCCATCGCCGCCGACCGGGCGCGACGTGACGCAATTAGCGCGTTCGAAACTCTCCGCGCCGAGCAAAAGGCGTTCGGGGCGACGGTCGCGAAGGCGCCAAAAGACGAGAAGGCCGCGCTGGTCGCGCAAGTGCAAGAGCTCGCCGCCCGCGTCAAGGAGGCGCAAGGCCTCGCGAACGAGGCCGAAGCCGCCTTCGAGAACGCGATGGCGAGCATCCCGAACATCATCATCGACGGCGTGCCCGCGGGTGGCGAAGACGATTTCGTCACCCTGCGCGAGGTCGGCCAGAAGCCCACCTTCGACTTCGAGCCGCGCGACCACCTCGCCCTTGGTGAGACGCTGGGCGCCATCGACATGACCCGCGGCGCGAAGGTGTCGGGCGCACGGTTCTACTTCTTGACCGGCATCGGTGCCCGCCTCGAGCTCGCGCTGATGAACTACGCCCTCGACACGGCGCTCGACGCGGGTTTTACGCCGCTCATCACGCCGACTCTCGTGAAGCCCGAGATCATGCAGGGCACGGGCTTCCTCGGGGCGCACGCCGACGAGGTCTACTACCTGGCCGACGACGAGCTGTACCTGACGGGAACGAGTGAGGTGGCGCTCGCCGGCTTCCACTCCGACGAGATCATCGACGTCGCTGAGGGCCCCGCCCGCTACGCCGGCTGGTCGACCTGCTACCGCCGCGAGGCGGGCAGCCACGGCAAAGACACCCGCGGCATTATCCGCGTGCACCAGTTCCAGAAGCTCGAGATGTTCAGCTACATCGACCCCGCGAACGCGGAGGCCGAGCACGAGGCGCTGCTTGCCCTGCAAGAAGGGATGCTGCAATCGCTCGGTCTCGCCTATCGCGTCATCGACACGGCCGCCGGTGACCTCGGCTCGAGCGCGGCCCGCAAGTTCGACGTCGAGGCGTGGGTGCCGACGCAGGGCGCGTACCGCGAACTGACGAGTACGAGCAACTGCACCACCTTCCAGGCGCGTCGCCTCAACACGCGCTTCCGCAGTGAGGCGGGCGGCAAGACGGCACCCGTCGCCACGCTCAACGGCACGCTGGCCACGACCCGCTGGCTCGTGGCGATTCTCGAAACCCATCAGCAGGCCGACGGCTCGGTCGTCGTGCCCGAACCGCTGCGCCCGTACCTGCGGGGCCTCGAGATTCTCGAGCCTGCCCGATGACCCGCGAGCTGGGCCCCCACGCACACCTCGTCGCCCTCGACATCGACGGCACGATCCTGCACGAAGACGGCACGCTGTCGCCCGCCGTAGTCGCCGAAGTGCAGCGGCTGCGCGACCTCGGCCACGAGGTCACGCTCGCCACCGGCCGCTCGGTCTCGATGACGCTGCCGGTGCTCGACCGCCTCGACATCTGCCCCGAGTACGTCGTGTGCTCAAACGGGGCGATCACCTTGAAGCGCGACGAGCACGCGCCGACGGGGTACCGGCGGCACCGCGTCGAGACGTTTGATCCGTCTGAGGTCTTGACGAGCATCCGCCCGCATTTGACGCAGGCGAACTACGCCGTCGAAGACGAGACCGGCATGTACCGCTACTCGGGGCGTTTTCCTGACGGAGCGCTCGGCGCGAACACCGAAGAGGTGCCGTTCGACCAGCTGATGCACGAGCCGGCCACCCGCGTCGTTGTCATCTCGCCGAGTCACGCGATGGACGAGTTTCTCGCGGCTGTCGAGCTGATGGGTCTTCACCAGGTCAGCTACAACGTGGGGTGGACAGCCTGGCTCGACATCGCACCAGACGGGGTCAACAAGTCGACGGCCGTGGCGTGGGTCGCTGAGACTCTCGGTGTGCCCGGCGAGCGGGTTGTCGTCGCGGGCGACGGGCGCAACGACATCGAGATGCTCACGTGGGCATCGTCAGTCGGCGGTCGTGCGATTGCCATGGGCCAGGCGCCCGAGGAGGTCACGAGCGTTGCCACCGAGGTGACGGGCACCGACCGTGAGGACGGTCTTGCCACGGCACTGGCCCACCTCACAGTCGCTGCATAGCACGCTCGACGGGTCGAATCGAGGGTGCGTCGGCTAGACTGGGCGGCTGATGTCCAAGGAGGGCTGTCCGAGCGGCCGATGGAGCTGGTCTTGAAAACCAGTGGGCAGAAATGTCTCGTGGGTTCGAATCCCACGCCCTCCGCCACTCGGCTGTTCGCCTACACCCGGGGGAGGGGTCGATGACCGAGCTGATTCGTGATCGCGCGTTGCGCTCATTGCCGACCGCGCGCATTCGTCACGGTCGTCTCGCTCGCCCGCGCTGGTGGCGCAGCGTGCTCGCGATCGTCGCCGCCGGACTCTCGGTCGTGCTCGTTTCGGGCACCGCGCTCGCCAGCATCGTCACCTGGCGCTTCGCCTCAAATATTCAGGAAGACGTCTTGGTGGATGCGGACGGTAACGTCCGTGAGATCCCGACCGTCGGCGATTGGCCCGGCGGGTTCAACATCATGATTTCGGCGGTCGACAACGCGGAGGGGCAGTTCGACGCCGGTCAGCGCGACGCCACTCTGAATGACGCAAACCTGCTCGTTCACGTCGCCGAAGACCAGCAGTCGGCTGTCGTGATCAGTATTCCGCGTGACCTGATCGTGCCGATCCCTGCGTGTCCGCGCGAAGACGGTGAGGGGTCGTATTCGGCCATGTCAGCGCAGCCGTTCAACGTGGCCTACGGCTACGGCGGCATGAACTGCGTCGTGCTCACGGCCGAAGAACTGACCGGTCTCACGATCGACTACTCGGCGTCGATCAGCCTCGAGGGGGTCGCCGCGATGTCGACGGCCGTCGGCGGTGTTGACATTTGCATCACCGAGCCGCTCTACGACCGTTACACGGGCCTCGACCTGCCGAACGCGGGCGTCAACACGATCGAGGGCTTTCAGGCCATGCAGTTCTTGCGTACCCGGTACGCCGTCGGTGACGGCGGCGACTTCAGCCGCATTGGCTCGCAGCAGCAGTACATGGCATCGCTTATTCGCAAGCTGCAAGACGACGGCACGCTGACGAACCCCGCGGCGCTCTACGGGCTCGCGCAGGTCGCGACCGAGAACATGCGGCTATCGAGCGGCCTCACGAGTCTCGACACGATGGTCTCGATGGCGCGCGTGCTCGCCGAGATTCCGCGCGAAAACATTGTCTTCGTGCAGTACCCGGCCACGACGAATGGCGCAGGGAAGGCTGTACCCCTCGAAGACGAAGCCGACCTGATCTTCGCGAAGATCCTCGCCGGTGAGCGGTTCACCCTCGCGGACGATCCGACCGGTAACGGCACGGAAATCGTGCCCGACCCGAATGCCGAGCCGACTCCCGAGCCCGAGCCGACGCCCTCCAGCGAGGCGGGCGGTGAAACGCCGGCGCCCAGCGATGACCCGGCTGCGCCGAGCGATCCGAGTGCGTCTCCTGCCCCCACCGAGCCGGAAGAGCTCGACTTTGCCCGGGGTCAGACCGCTGCCGACAACACCTGCTCCGTCGTTCGCTGAGCCCCCTCGAGGGCATGACGGTCGGTGACCGCGTGATGCGGGCATCCTGTCACCGGCTATAGTGGTGACGGCTTTCAGCCAGGAGACGTCGCATAGTCCGGCCGAGTGCACCACCCTGCTAAGGTGGAGTCCCCGCAAGGGGACCAGGGGTTCAAATCCCCTCGTCTCCGCCACGGGGCCCCTTGCGAAACTCGTCAAGAGTTTTTGCGAAACTGGGGCTCGAAAGAAACGCCGCCGAGAAATCGGCGGCGTTTTGGCGTTTCCGGCGCGTTTTCTACCTCAGATTCCCGCTGGGGCGGGCTACGACTTCGCGCGGATACGACGAACGGCCCCGCGCGTCCGATTCCGGGCACGGCGAGGCCGTCGGTATTGCTGGCAGAAAGATTTGCGAAGGTGCGCGAGACCGGCGTTCTCCGTCCGCTGTGGCGGATCCGGGATCTCGAAACTGCGTGTTACTCCGTCGACCTGGTAGCGGTCGCCTCGGAAGTAGCCGCTCTTGCGGAAGCGGTCTCGGGCGCGAATCAAGGTGCGAGGCCGGCGTGGCTCAAAGATCGAGCCGCGATCCTGTTTCAGCTCCTCGTTGAAGCTCTCAACCGTGTTCCGGCCCACGCGCATGGTTTCCATCCATTCGCGTGACATGTACGAGTACTTCTGTCTGTCGGCGGCGGTCGAACTTTGGACGTTTTCGGCGGTCGAAAAGTGAACGGTTTCGGGCAGTTTAGCTAGGGGTTTCTTCGGTGGTGGTGCGGACGCTGAGGAGGCTGTCGATGCCGCGTCCGCGGAGGCGGTAGCTGGCGCCCTTAAGGGTGAGCACGTCGGCGTGGTGCACGATCCGGTCGATCATTGCGGCGGCGACGACCTGGTCCCCGAATACGTTCCCCCAGCCGGAGAACGGCAGGTTCGAGGTGAGGATCAGGGAGGCGTGTTCGTAGCGGGATGACACGAGTTGGAAGAACAGGTTCGCGGCGTCTTGCTCGAAGGGTAGATAGCCAACCTCGTCGACGATGATGAGCCCGTAACGGCGTAACCGTGCGAGCTCTTTGCCGAGGATGCCGTGCCGGTGGGCGTCGGTCAGGCGCCTGACCCAATCGGTGGCAGTGGCGAACAGGACGCGGTGCCCGTTCCGGGCGGCGACGATGCCGAGCGCTATCGCGAGGTGTGTTTTCCCTGTTCCGGGCGGGCCGAGCAACACCACGTTCTTTCCCTCCAGCAGGAAGCTGCCCGAGGCGAGGGCTGCGACCTGTTGCCGGATGGAGGGTTGGGAATCCCAAGCAAAATCCTCCAGCGTTTTTCGGGCGGGGAACCCGGCGGCCTTGATTCGCAGCTCCGCGCCAGATGCGTTGCGTGCGGAGACTTCACGTTCCAGGACGGCGGCGAGGTAGTCCTCAAAGGTCCAGCCGGCGTCGCGTGCTTGGTCAGCCAGGCGAACGGCGGTGTCGGTGATGCGGGGTGCTTTCAGCGCGCTGGCGAGATACGTGATCTGCTTCACCGCGTCGGTCTGCTTGTCACCCATCAGGCGACCCCTTCGATCCCGAACGCGCGGTCGTAATCGGCAAGATCCTGATTCGGCCTGGGTTTCGTGCCGTCCTCTAATCCAGGATGGAACACGATGCCGAAGAAGTTTGAACCAGAAATGAAGTCGCGTGCGCTGCGGATGTTCGCCGAGGCGCTGCCTGACCATCCGAGCAAGACCGAGGCTGCCAAGCACGTTGGGGGCCTGCTCGGGATCAGCCCCGAGACGTTGCGAACCTGGGCTCGTCGCGAGGAGATCGACGCGGGCCTTGCCCCGGGGATCACCTCGGAGGCCGATATCGAGATCCGCCGTCTGAAGCGTGAGAACGCGGAGCTGCGCAAGGCCAACGAGATCCTCAAGGCCGCGAGCGTGTTTTTCGCCAAGGAGCTCGACCACCCCACGACGAGATGATCTTGTTCATCGATCAGATGAGAGATCGCTTCGGGGTCGAGCTCCTCTGCCGAGTCTTGCGGCCGGCAGTGCGTGGGTTCCTCTCCGCCCGCGGCTATCGCGCCGCGAAAGCACGCACGCCCTCGGCGCGGCAGTTGCGAGAGGAGCTGCTCGTGCCGGAAGTGGCGCGCCTGCACGCGGAGAACTACGGCGTTTACGGGCGGCGGAAGATGCACGCGCTGATGCGCCGCCAGGGTTGGCAGATCGGCCGCGACCAGACCGCCCGGCTCATGAAACTCGCTGGAGTTGAAGGCGCGCGCCGCAACAAGAGAACCTTCACCACCACGCCCGACCCTGCAGCGGTGAAG
>DASSWY010000352.1:0-2855 GCA_035704325.1 Microcella sp.
CTCGCGACGGGCGCGTCGATCCTGTCGATCGTCGGCTACATCGTCATTGCGTTCTGGCAGTTCAACCAGTCGTGCTCGAACGCGGGTCTCGACGAGGCGGTGGCCTACAAGTGCTACGAGGTGCGCGACTCGCTCGACCTCGCGATCGTGGCGGCGGCGATTGCCGCGAGCCTGATCGGGTTCTTGTGGTGGAACACCTCGCCCGCCCAAATTTTCATGGGTGACACCGGCTCCCTCGCAATCGGCGGCGCGCTCGCGGCCCTCGCGATCCTCACCCACACGCAGCTGCTGCTCGTGCTCATGGGCGGCCTCTTCCTCATCGTCACGGGCTCGGTGATCGTGCAGCGCGCGTACTTCAAGATCACGAAGGGCAAGCGCATCTTCCTGATGAGCCCACTGCACCACCACTTCGAGTTGAAGGGCTGGGCCGAGGTCACGATCGTCGTGCGCTTCTGGCTCATCGGCGGCCTGTTCGTCGCCGTCGGTGTTGGTCTGTTCTACCTCGAGTGGATCAGCCGCTGATGGCAGCACCGCTCGACCAGCTGACGAGCTGGCGCGCCGATTGGCGCGGGCTGAACGTCGTCGTGCTGGGTCTCGGCGTCACGGGCTTCGCCGCCGCCGACACCCTCGCCGAGCTCGGCGCCCGCGTCACCGTCGCCGCACGCACCCCCGACGCGGAGCGCGCGCGCATCCTGCCGGTCATCGGCGTCGACCTCGTCGAACTTTCCGGCGACGATGCGAGCGATGCGGATGCCGTTCTCGCGCTCGGCGCGGACCTCGCGATCGTCTCGCCCGGCTTCACGCCCGAGCAGCCGCTGATCCGGGCGATTCAGGCGGCGGGAATTCCTCTGTGGGGCGACATTGAACTCGCCTGGCGCGTGCGCGACAAGGTCGAGCCCGCCGCCGAATGGGTCACGATCACGGGCACCAACGGCAAGACCACGACCACGCAGCTGACTGCCACCATGCTCGCTGAGGCGGGTTTCCGGGTTGCCCCGTGCGGCAACATCGGCGTGCCGGTGCTCGACGCCGTGCGCGACCCGGCCGGCTTTGACGTGCTCGTCGTCGAGCTGTCGAGCTTCCAGCTGCACTGGCTGCCGACCGAGGGGCCCGGCGCGCTGTCGCCGCTCGCGAGCGCCTGCCTGAACCTTGCCGAAGACCACTACGACTGGCACGGCAGCCCGGAGGCGTACGCCGCGGCGAAGGCGAAGGTGTACGCGAACACGCGGCTCGCCTGCGTGTACAACCGTCGCGATGAGGCGACCATGCGCATGGTCGAGCAGGCCGACGTCGTCGAGGGCTGCCGGGCGATCGGCTTCGGCTCCGACACCCCCGGCCCGAGCGACGTGGGGGTGGTCGACGAGCTGCTCGTCGACCGGGCGTTCCTCGACGAGCGTCACACGACCGCGCTTGAGCTTGCGTCGCTCGCCGATCTGGCGGCGGCCGGGTTGCAGACCCCGCACGGGCTCGCCAACGCCCTCGCGGCGTCGGCCCTCGCACGCGCTGCCGGTGCCAGCCCCGTCGCCGTGCGCGACGGCCTGCGGGCCTTCCGCGTCGACCATCACCGCACCGAGGTCGTGGCGCACATCGACGAGGTCGTCTGGGTCGACGACTCGAAAGCCACGAACGCCCACGCGGCCGCTTCCTCGCTCACGGCGTACCGCTCTGTGGTGTGGATCGTGGGCGGGCTTGCCAAGGGGGTCGACCTGGCTCCGCTCGTCGCGGCCCACCGTGACCGCCTGCGCGCCGCCGTCCTCATTGGCGCTGAGCGCGCATCCCTTGCCGAAGCGTTCGCCCGACACGCCCCCGGGCTCCCGGTCTGCGAGGTCGACGCCCGCGAGACTGACCGGGTGATGCCCGACGCTGTTCGGCTCGCCGCACGATTCGCCCAGCCGGGCGACACCGTGCTGCTGGCTCCGGCGGCGGCATCGATGGACCAGTTCGACGACTACGCCGATCGCGGTAGGCGATTTGCGGACGCGGTGAGGCAGCACGGGGAGGGAGCAGCCGATGACGAGCATCCGGCCCCCTCGCGCGACGCCGGCTGACGGCGAGCGCGGCGGTCGCGCCCCCGCCGCCGTCGTGGCTGTGCGGCGACTGTTCGGCACCGACAATCCCGACGCGATTCTGCTGCTCGGCACGACGATCTTCCTCGTGCTGTTTGGCCTCGTCATGGTGCTGTCGGCGTCCTTCGTGGTGTCGAGTCAGGGCAACAACGGGGACTTCTTCGCGATCTTCCTGCGCCAAGGAGCATTCGCGCTCATCGGAATCCCCGTCATGCTGTCGATCGCGCGGCTGCCGGCCGTGTTCTGGCGACGGTGGGCCCGCCACTTTGTGCTGCTGGGTGTCGGATTGCAGGCGCTCGTGGTGTTCACCCCGCTCGGCTACGGCTACGGCGGTAACCGCAACTGGCTGAACATTGGTGGCCTCACGGCCCAGCCCTCCGAATTCTTGAAGCTGGCCCTCGTCGTCTGGCTGGCGACCGTGCTCGGCGCGAAGGCCGGCGGCTTCCACCGCTGGCGTGACGTGCTGATCCCCGCGATCCCGCTCTCGCTCGTCGCGATCGGCATGGTGCTGATCGGCCAAGACCTGGGTACGGCCGGCATCATGCTGGCCATTGTGCTCGGTGCGCTGTTCTTTGCCGGGGTTCCGCTTCGCTACCTCGTCGCGATGGTGCTCGCGATCGCCGGGGCCGCTGTGGCGTTCGCCTACTCGAGCCCGTCGCGCGTCAGCCGCATCACGACCTGGCTCGAGGGCTGCGCGCCGGAAGACTACGAGGGTGCCTGCTGGCAGATCGTGCACGGCACCTGGGCTCTCGGCTCAGGAGGCATCTTCGGCGTGGGCCTCGGCAACTC
>DASSWY010000022.1:0-3476 GCA_035704325.1 Microcella sp.
AACTGCGCCACGCGCTGCGCCTGCTCGACGAGGGGCGCGAAGAGCGCGTGCCACGCGTTGCCGTCGCCTCGGGCAAAACCGCCACCGGGCAGGGCAACGCCCGTCTCGTCGAGGCGGTCGGCCGTGTCGTCGAGGCTGCGGTACGCGATGCCCGCGGGTCGGTCATCGAGCGGATGCGCGTATGAAATCTCGGGCGTGATCAGCTCAATGCGCTTCGACAGCTCGAACTTGCGGAAAAACCCCGAGGCGACGGCGAGCGGGTGCACGGCGCTTCCGAGGTCGTGCCGGAATCCCGGCAGCGTCAGCTCACCCGTGCGGGCGCCGCCGCCGATCGTGTCGGCCTGCTCGTAGACCGTCACGCGCAGGCCGTCGCGCGCCAGCAGCACGTCGCCGTCGAGGCCGTTCGGCCCCGAGCCGACGACGATCGCGGTGTGGCCATCGGTGTGCGCGCTCGAGCCAGTCATGCGTCAACGCTAGTGAGCGCGCGGGTGTCGTGCAGGAAAAACTCAGGCAGGTGGCAGGGTTGCCGCACTCAGGGCCTCAAGCTCGCGGCGAAAGCGGCGGCGAATAGTGCGCACCTCGTCGTCGGCGAAGGCGAACGGCGCGTGCGGCTGGCCGAGGGCTCCGGCGTGGGCCCGACCGTCGGCGGCCGAGCGGGCATCGTCGAGCGCCGTCGCCACGGCAGCCCGGCCGGAGCGGGTGAGGGGCCGCTTGCCGGCGAGGGCGGCGATCGCCGCCAGATCGTCGCGCGCGAGCGGCGGCAACACCACACCGGCCTCGGTCGGTGAGGGTGCAGCGTCAGGCCCCTGGCCCTCAGACTGCGCTGCGTTCGCTGCGGAGGCGTCGATGCTCAGCGCGTCCCACAGCGCGCCCACACCGCGATCAGCCGGCACCAGCAGCGGCGTGCGCTCGGTGCCCACGCGCCACCGATGCAGCAGCTCGCCGTATGCGAGCTCGTCGACGGTCGACGCGTCGGCCAGCGCCGCGCGCACAGTCAGCGAGCGCGCCCCGGTCACCTCGGCCGAGCGCACGGCGTGGGCAAGCGCACTCGCCAGTGCCCGCTCGGGCGCCCGCACGAGAAGCGCCACGTCCACCCGATCGGCGATCGCCGAGAACTCGCGCGACAGCTCAGCCGGGTCGGCACGCCAGGCGGCGCCGGGCGCGACCAGCAGCACCGTGTGCGCGGACGCCGTGCGGGCATCCTCAGCAATGCGGCGCAGCCGATCGCGCACGACCTGCCGCGCCTGCGGCGGGCGGGCGCGCATCACCTCGGAGACGCCGTCGCGACGCACGACAGGTCCGATTGCCGCCGCGTCGCTCGCCTCGGCCGCGTCGGTGTCGCGGCTGGCGCCCGACAACTCCACGAGCTCTGGATGCACGGTGACGCCGTCACGGAACCGCCCGAACCACGCGCCATCCGTCGGCACGAGCACGCCGCGCGGCAACGAGTTCGCCGCCGCGAGCGCGCTCAGCTCGGCCGCCAGCGCTGTCGCCCCACACCAGCGGGGGGCCAAAAGCGCGACGATGCGCAGCGGTGCGGTCACGTCGTGCAGTCAATCATGCGCAGACGTGCCGCCGAGCGCTCAGTCGACGGCGGCGGGCGCCGCGAGCTCGACCGAGTAGGCGATCGAGCCGTCGATGCCGGTCCACTGCACGGGCACGAGGGCGACGATGGCGCCGTCGGCGTCGAGCGCGTCGCACACGAAGCCGGAGCCGATGCGCGCGTCGGCGCCGTCGGGGCAGATCACCCGATCGGCGACGCCCTCGGCGGCCAGCTCGGACGCAATGGCGCTCTCGACGGCGCGCATGTCGGCGACACTCGCCTCCCGCGGGGCGACAAAGGGTGCGGCGACGCCCAGCGCGACGACGGCGATGACGACGCCGAGGTGCGTCCAGAGCGGAGCGGAGCCGCGACGCCCGCTGTTGGCCGTCGCAACCGTGCGCGCGATCAGATAGGGGAGGGGGCCGATGATGACCCAGGCGGCCGACGCGCGCTCGGTGAAGCCCAGCCGACCGAGGGCGATCCGGTCGGTGATGGCCGCGACGATCACCAGCAGCGTGCCGAGCGCCAGCGCGCCGAGGATGAGGGCAGACACAGTGGGGTTGGCGAGCTGCTGCGCGGTCGAGACGGGCAGCCAGTTGCCGGTTCCGACGATCAGGGACGGGGCCCCGTCGGGGTTCGCGGTCGCCGCCGGGGCCACGAGCGGCGCGGCGAAGATGGCGCCGAGCAGGAGGCCGAGGGCAATGACGGGGCTGAGCGCGAGCATCCACGACGAGACGGTCGACGAGCGTGTGGGAATCGTCGGCAGCATCCGCGTCGTCGCCCCGCGTGTGGGCGGCAGTGGCTCGTAGTCGACCGAGGCGAGTTCGACCGCCGACAGCGGCACGGCCTCACCCGCGACGCTGACCCACGGTTGGGCGAAGCTCTCGTCGGCGGGCAGAGGTTCGGCGGGCACCGGGTCGGCCACGAGCGGGCCCCCGATGGGGAAAGCGGGCGCGGGCTCGCGTGTCGGGGTGGGAGTCGGAACGGCGGCGGCGACCGGGGGTGCCGGGGTTGATGCAGCGGGCGCCGCCGCAGGGACGGCCGCAGAGACCGCCGCTGGCGCTGCCGCAGCAGCCGCTGCAGCCGCTGCCGGCGCCGGCGTCGACACGGGCGTCTCACTGACCAATTCGGTGAAGCGGTCGTCGACCGCGACGGGCCCGGTCGACGCACTCATGCGGGGCAGAGCCTCGCGGCGGAAGTCGCCCCCCGCGGGGCTGCTGGAGACCGGCGCACTCTGGGCGGGATGGTGGGCGACGTCGGTACTTTCCGCCGTCGGGCGCTCGTCGGCCCCCGGCGGCGCGATGGTCGGAGCCGGTGACGGCGGGGGAGTCGCGTGCGCGGGCGGCAGCGCCTCAGCCGCGTCGTCGGCACTACCGGTGGGCGATGCCGTTGACTCGCGACGGCGCAGCTCGCGTCGACTGAGCACGACGGGGCCGGCCGTGTCGCGCACAGCGATCGCGGTCGCCCCACCACCCAGCGCCTCCGTCGTGGCCTCGGATGCCGGAGGACGCGCGACGGGGTCGGTCCGGCGCCCCGGCGTGGCCTGCGGGTCGGGCAACAAGAATCCGGCGGGGGCAGAGACAGCGGTCGCGGCGGCAGCGGTGACCGGCTCCGCGGGCGCAGCGAAGGCGGCGGCCGGCTGCGTGTGGTCGGTCCACACGGAGCCGTCCCACCACCGGATGCTTCCGGGGTCGTTCGGGTCCGGGTACCAGCCGGGTACCGGAGTGGAAATGGTCATCGAGTCAAGCCCCCCTGAGCGATGGTCTCGTCAGACTAGGCGCTGAGCGCGTCTCAGGGATACCCCCTGTCAGGGGGCATTTCTGAGCGTCCCCCACCTGCGAATACGCGCATCCTGCCGGGGTATTCGGTGCCATCGTCTGCGACGATGGGTGCCATGCCCGCCGCCGCCCCGATCGCCCCGACGGGCTCGCTT
>DASSWY010000025.1:0-2637 GCA_035704325.1 Microcella sp.
AAACCCAACAAACCCGTTGTTTGCCGCCGCGCGATCTGCCTATCCTCCGCGGGTACGTCCCATCTCGCGCAAAGGAGCGCCATGCCTCGGCATCGCCACACCGAAAGTTTCGCGCACGATCCCGGCCCAGTGCGTCATGGCCGCCGTGCTTTCCGACCTCGACGGGCACGGTCGGGCCTCGCTGCGTTCGCAGCGGCAGCCCTGATCGTCGCCCCCCTCACCGCCCTGACTCCCGCTGCTGCCGCCGACACCGTCATTGGTGACGACGACTTCTCGTCGCCGCTGAGCGAGGCCTGGCAGCAGAGCGGTGGGCCGACTCTGAGCCTCACCGACATCGACGGCGACGGCGCTCTGTTGGTCGCCGACCGCGCCCAAGACTTCGACGGCATCGAAACGGCCCCGGGCATTCTCGAAGCGGGTGCCACGTACACGATCAGCGCCGAGCTGCGCCTCGCCGCCGGAACCGAGGGCACCCCAGAAATGCGCTGGGTGCAGAACTACCAGCTTGGGGGCGGCCAGTTCGTGTGGGTCCCCGACTCGAACCGCGCGGTGAGCGCCGACGCGTGGACGTCCCTCGCGGGCACTTTCACCATTCCGGAGGGCGCGGCGGCGCCGAAGATCTACCTCGGCACGGCCAATCTCACGGATGCCTACGACTACCTCGTCGACAACCTCGTGCTCACGCGCCTGGCCGACGAGCCGGTCGAGCCGGTCATCACGCCGATCTCGAGCTACGACTTCTCGACGGGCCTTCCCGCCGAGTGGGACTGGCGCCAGAGCGGGGGCCCTGTCACGGGCTCGACGGCGCAGTTCTTGACCGTCGAGAACGTGGGCGATAACCCCGCGCTGCGCGTCACTGACCGCGACCAAGACTTCGACGGCATCGAAACGGTGCCTGGCCTCCTTGAGGAGGGTGTTGAGTACACGGTTTCGATGGATGTGCGTCTCTCGCCCGAAACCACCGGCGAGCGCGCCGCGAAGCTGGTCATCGTGCCCGGCTTCGCGACCGTGCCCGGCACGGACGCGACGGTCACTGCCGACGCGTGGACGACGATTACCGGAACGTTCACCGCGCCCGCTCCCAACAACGGCGAGCTGAAGATCTACGTGGGGCTGAGCAACGCGCCCGGTACCGGCGGCGCTGAGCAGCCCGCCGACGTCTACTCGTACTTCATCGACAACATCGAGCTCAGCTCGGTCGACGACGGCGGAGACCCCGTTGACCCGGGCCCCATCGACCCGGGAACGCCGGGCGAGCGGGTTGACGCCATTTCGACGAGCTTCGAAGACGGCCTCGATGGCTGGGTTCTGCGTCAGGCGAGCAACCTCGATGTCGACCCGACCGTGTCGGTCACGACCGAGTTTGCCTACGAGGGTGCGCAGTCAGCGACCGTCGCGAACCGCGGCAGCCAGGGTGACGGTATCGGTTTCAACGTCATCGACACTCTGCTGCCGGGTCTGAGCTACGACCTCACCGCGTGGGTGCGTTTCGCTCCTGGCCAGCCGGCGGGTGACATCTGGATGACCCTTCAGGCTGACACCGCATTCCAGACGATTGCGCAATTCACGGGCCTTTCGAACGGTGAGTTCCGGCAGATCGAAGCGACGATCACCATGCCGCCGAACGAGCTGACTACGGGTCTGCTCTACTTCGAGACCGCCTATGAGGGCGCTGGCGTTGCCGGCAACACCTCGACGTTCTCCATCGACGCGATCGAGGTCGTTCAGGCCGAGCAGCTCGTCGTCGCCGACCTCGAACCGATCAAGGACACGGTCGACTTCCCCATCGGTGTTGCGGTCGACTCCCGCGAGACGGGTGGAGCGCAGGCCGGCACGGTCACGCGTCACTTCGAGCAGCTGACGGCTGAGAACTCGATGAAGCCCGAGGCGTTCTACAACGGCCAGCAGGAGTTCATTTCGCCGACCGACGCCATCCAGGTGATGAACTTCGCGCGCGACAACGACCTACGCGTCTGGGGTCACACCCTGGTGTGGCACGCACAGACCCCGGCGTTCTTCTTCCAGACCGCTGAGGGTGCCCCGCTCACGACGTCGGACACGGACAAGCAGATTCTCCGTGACCGCATGCGCGAGCACATCTTCAACGTGGCAGAGCTCTACGCCGACGAGTACGGCCTCTACGGCGACACAAACCCCATCGTGGCGTTCGACGTCGTCAACGAGGTCATCACCGACTCGAACACCACCGACGACGGCCTCCGTCGCAGCGAGTGGTACCGCATCCTCGGCGAAGAGTTCATCGATCTGGCGTTCCAGTACGCGGACGAGGCGTTCAACGACGTCTACGCGGCCGAGTCGGCCGATCGCCCGGTGGCGTTGTTCATCAACGACTACAACACCGAGCTGTTCCCGAAGGGCACGCGCATGCGTGACCTTCTCGAGCGTCTCATCGACCGGGGCGTCCCGGTGGATGGCGTAGGCCACCAGATGCACGTCAGCCTGTCGTTCCCGGTCGATGACCTGGGCGCAACGCTCGAGCGGTTCGCGCCGCTCGGCCTGCAGCAGGCGGTCACCGAGCTCGACGTGACGACGGGTACGCCCGAGTCGGAGGCGCTGTTCATCGACCAGGGCTACTTCTACCAAACAGCGTTCGACGCCTTCCGGGCCTTCCACGCC
>DASSWY010000032.1:0-5581 GCA_035704325.1 Microcella sp.
TCGCTGACGAAGGTGCTCGGCGCGGTCAAGAACCTGTAGGGCAGCTCGACACGTCACGGCGTCGCCGGGATGCTCGGCGCGACTAGATCTTGTCGCGCCAGCTTCCCGGCGCGTCGGAGTCCGTGTCGTCGATCACCGGCAGCGCCGCAGTGTCGAGCGTCGGCACCCCGATCGACTCGGTCACCGGTGCGATGACGGTGGCCTCATCGCGGCGGTGTCGCAGTACCGTGTCGATGTACGAGCTGAGTGCCTCGGCGAGCGAGATGGCCCGCGATTCGTTCTGCGACAGGTACCAGCGGTGCTCGAGCAGCTGATGGAACACTTCGGGCTCCTCCAGCTTGCCGCGCAGCTCGCGGGGAATCGCGCGAATCACCGGCTCGAACACGCGACTCAGCCACTCGTGCGCCACCTGCTCTTCGTCGACGTCGCTTCCCGGGTAGCTCGCCGCCGCGTACGAGTCGAGGTCGTTCAAGAGCCGCCTGGCCTGGTTTTCGCCCGCGTCGATGCCCGTGAGTCGCAACAGGCGCCGCGAGTGGTGGCCCGCATCTACGACCTTGGGCTTGATGCGCACCTGCGTCGAGTCGCCGGCCGTCGTGATGGCGAGCTCTTCGATGTCGAAGCCGAGGTCGTTGAGACGCTCGACCCGCTGCGTGATGCGCCAGCGCTCGGTCTGGTCGAAGGCCTCCCAGCCGGTGAGCTCGCTCCACAGCGAACGGTAGGCCTCGACGATGCCGTTCGAGACATCGATCGCGTCGATGTTTTCGTCGAGTCGGCCGCCCGCCTCAAGGTCGAGCAGCTCGCCGGCGATGTTGACGCGGGCAATCTCGAGGTCGTTCTCGCGCTGCCCGTTCGACAGGCCGCCCTCGTAGAGCTGCCCCGTCTCGGCGTCGACGAGGTAGGCCGCGAAGGCGCCAGCGTCGCGCCGGAACAACGTGTTCGACAGCGACACGTCGCCCCAGAAGAATCCGGCGAGGTGCAGGCGCACGAGCAGCACGGCGAGCGCGTCGACGAGTCGCGTCGCGGTCGAGGGCCGCAGCGTCTGCGAGTACAGCGCACGGTACGGCAGCGAGAAGCGCAGGTGCCGCGTGACCAGTACGGGCATGAGCTCGGCGCCGTCGTCGCTCGCGCGGCCGGTGATGACCGCTACTGGCTCAACGCACGGGGCGTCGAGCCGCTGCAGCGTGCGCAGCATGTCGTACTCGCGCCGCGCCATCTCTTCCGTCGTTTCCTTGATAGCGACCACGTAACCGCTCAGGTGCACGAAGCGCACCAGGTGCCGCGAGATGCCCTTCGGCAGCGTGACGATCGCGTCGTCGGGCCAGCTGTCGAGCGGCAGGTTCCACGGCAGGTCGAGCAGCGCGGGGTCGACGACGGCCGAGGTGATGTTCAGTGAGGCGCTCACGGTGTCCATCCTGGTCGAGAGGCGGGGATGCGCGGAAGGCGCCGTGCGCGTTCGTCGCGCACCGCGCATCCGTCACGCCCGAAAAAACGACGACGGGGGCGCGCATGTCGCCGAATGCGACACGAGCGCCCCCGCCGTGGGGTGATGCGGGAACCGCTACGCCGAGATGGAGGCGTTCAGGCGCTGGCCCGACTCGGCGTTGAACACGTGCACGTGCTTCGGCTCGGGCGTGATGAACACCGTCTCGCCGCTGTGCGGGTGCACGCGGCCGTCGACGCGGGCGACGATGTCGACCCGCTGACCGACGACGTCGGCGTGACCGTAGAGGTAGCCGTCGGCGCCGAGCTCTTCGACGATGTCGACCTCGACCGGCAGGCCGTTGCCACTCGTCGAGACGATCAGGTCTTCGGGGCGCACGCCCACCGTGACGACCTTGCCGCCGGCTGCGTCGATGACGGTGCGCTCGACCGGGGTGACCGCGGTGCCGAACTTGACGCCGCCGTCGGCCAGCTCAGCCGGGAACAGGTTCATCGCGGGCGAGCCGATGAAGCCGGCAACGAAGACGTTGTTCGGCGTTTCGTACAGCTCGCGCGGGGTGCCAACCTGCTGCAGGATGCCGTCCTTCAGCACGCAGATGCGGTCGCCCATGGTGAGCGCCTCGGTCTGGTCGTGCGTGACGTAGACGGTGGTGACGCCGAGGCGGCGCTGCAGCGAGGCGATCTGGGTGCGGGTCTGCACGCGCAGCTTCGCGTCGAGGTTCGACAGCGGCTCGTCCATGAGGAACACCTGGGGCTGACGCACGATCGCGCGGCCCATGGCGACGCGCTGACGCTGACCACCCGAAAGAGCCTTCGGCTTGCGGTCGAGGTAGGGCTCGAGGTCGAGCAGCTTCGCGGCCTCGAGAACGCGGCTCGCCCGCTCGTCCTTGTTGATGCCGGCGATCTTCAGGGCGAAGCCCATGTTCTCGGCGACCGACATGTGCGGGTACAGCGCGTAGTTCTGGAAGACCATCGCGATGTCGCGGTCTTTCGGCGGGATGTCGGTGACGTTGCGGTCGCCGATGAAAATGTCGCCGGCGTTGACCTCCTCGAGGCCGGCCAGCATGCGCAGCGACGTCGACTTGCCGCAGCCCGACGGGCCGACGAGCACCAGGAACTCGCCGTCGGCGATGTCGAGGTCGAGGGCGTCAACCGCGGGAACCGTGCTGCCCGGGTAGAGGCGGGTGGCCTTGTCGTACTTAACAGATGCCATGACTACTGTTTCTCCTTCACCGGCAGGTACGTGCCGGACGATCCGTTGTGAATGGATGAGGCCCGCAATCGCGAGCCCACGGGCTCCGTCGCCCGTTCGGGACAGTATGCCACCTCCCGTCGCCCGACGCCCAGGGTGGCCGGTTAGCGCCCGCCAAGGATGCGGCCGTACCATCGATGAGGCGCCTTCGGCGCTACCAACCCGCAGCCTGGCTCTTGCGGAATATAAGGAGCACGAGCATCCATGTCGAAGTCCGAAGGTGCGACCGAGCGCCAGTCGAAGAACGCGCGCCGCGCCGAAGCGCGCGAGAAGGCGCGTCAGCTGCGCGATGAGCAGCGCAAGCGTGAGAAGCGCAAGACTCTGCTGCTGCAGGGCGGCATTCTCGCCGGAGTGATCGCGGTCGTCGCGATTATTGCCGTCATCATCACGACCTCCGCGCAGCCGGCCGGGCCCGGCCCGCGCAACATGGTGAGCGACGGCATCACCATCGGGCCCGACTACGTCGCCGTCACGACCCCGCCGCTCGCCGACGAAGCGACTCCGCCGCCGCTCCCCGAAAACGAGGCGGGTGTGGTGGCGCTCAACATTTGGGTCGACTACCTGTGCCCCGCGTGCGGCGCCTTCGAGCAGGCCAACGCCGAGACGCTGCGCGCCCTGATTGAGAGCGGCTCGGCGACCATCACGTTCCACCCGATCGCGATTCTCTCGAACCAGGGTGCGAGCCAGAGGGCGGCGAACGCGGCTGCGTGCGTGGCCGACCGCGCCCCGAACAGCTTCTTCGACTTCAACGAGCTGCTGCTCACCAGCCAGCCGGGTGACGGCACCGGCTGGACCGACGAGCAGCTCATCGACTTCGCCGACCAGGTCGGCGCATCGTCGAGCGGCGTCGCCGAGTGCATCACCTCCGGCGAGTTCGACAGCTGGGTCACTGCGGCAACGAATCGCGCGTTGACCGGACCCTTGCCGCTGAACGGTACCGATGTGCCGTCGGTGCAGGGCACCCCGACGGTGCTCGTCAACGGTGATCTCTATCAGCCCGCTGACATCGCCGACCCGACTGAGTTCCAGCAGTTCGTGCTGCAGGCTGCCGGCGAAGACTTCACGCTGAACCCGAGCCCCGCGCCCGAGGAGGGCGAGGAGGCACCGGCCGACGAGTAGGCGGCAGGCGCCGCCCCGACGCGGACGCGCGGGGCGGCGCTACGCTGAACGTGGCGCCCCGAGGCGCCCGGCCGACTTGGCGCAATTGGTAGCGCACCCGACTTGTAATCGGGCGGTTGAGGGTTCGAGTCCCTCAGTCGGCACTCTGTCGCGACGCTGGTACGCGTCGCGGGGTTCGAGTCCCTCAGTCGGCACTCTGTCGCGACGCTGACGCGCACCAAACCGGCAAGCGCGCGGCGTCGAATCGTCAATGCCCCCGAGCGGGGGTGAGAGTTCGGCGACACGCCCCCAGTAGGGGGGTGATCTGTTCGATTTTCGACTATGCGCACTTGGCAGAAATCGAGAGGCTCTCTAGCGTGATCAGTGTCCAGTCGGGGGGATTGGACAGGTACAGGTTCTGGGGGGAGCCTTTCTATGTTGCGTTCATTTTTCGCAGGAACAGCGCTGGCAACCACGATTCTCGTGGTCCTGCCCTTCGCTGCAGCATCCAACGCTGAGCCCGGTTCGTTGCAGGCGTCGGGGGGCGCCGCCGCACCAGTCATCTCGATCGCCGAGGCCGACGCCAGTGATGTTTCGCGCATCGCGCTGACTGAGCTGGCGCAGCGTCGTGTGGGCGTCGACCCTGACGCCGTCGACGACGCGATCGACCGCGGTGGCCTCGAGTCGAACGACACCGCCGACGACGCGTCCGATGCCGAGACCGACGCCCCTGCTGCTGAGGGCGACGGCACCGGCTCGACCGACGCGTCCAGCGGATCGGGTGGTTCGGGTTCCGCGGGCTCCGGCTCCGCGGGCACCAGCTCGGGTTCGTCGGGCTCCGGCTCGTCGGGAGGCGGTTCCGCCGCCCCGGCACCCGCAGCGCCTGCGCCCGCCCCGGCTCCCGCTCCGGCTCCCGCCCCTGCCCCGGCTCCCGCTCCGGCCGCGCCCGCGTGCCCCGGCGCGATCGGCGGCTCGCCGTCCGGCGCCCCGTCGCGGTCGTCGGCACAGGGCGTCGCCGGCACCACGAGCGGTGACCTCGCCGACTTCGCCGCCGCGTACAACCGCATCCGCGTGGCGAACTGCCTGGCGCCCATCCCGCCGTCGAACATCCGCTACGACTCATGCATGGAGGACCGCCTGTTTTGGATGGCGGAAGACCCGAGCAGCGACCCGTCGAGCGCCTGGGGCCACAAGGGTCAGGCCGTCCGCAGCGACGGCGTTCCCGACACCGGCTGCGACGGCAACCTCGCGGGTGGATCGGGCATGACCGGTGCCGGTGCCGCCCAGCGCTGGTGGGACTCGAGCGGCCACCGTGCCTCGCTCTACAAGCCCGGTGCCAGCACCGCGGGCGTGTGCATCCTCTTTTCGATGACGCACGGTGGTGTGCCGAACGAGCCGTACAGCTTTACCCGTGCAGCCGCCCGCTGGGTAAACTGCTAGACGACCGCAGGCGAGCGGCCCGCGACCCCTAGGCTGGGGCTCGCGGGCCGTTTGTCGTTGCGGCCGCGATATGGAGGCGGTCATGGCTGATCAGCTCGGCTGGGGAATTCTGGCCACCGGCGGCATTGCGCACGCGTTCGCGTCTGATCTCGCGCACGAGGGCTTCCGCCTCGCGGCGGTCGGCTCGCGCCGAATGGATGCTGCGCGCGCCTTCGCGGGCGATTACGGCATCCCGAATGCGCACGGCAGCTATGAGGAGCTCGTCGCCGACGACAGCGTCGACGTCGTGTACGTCGCCACCCCGCACCCGATGCACGTCGAGAACGCGCTACTGGCGATTGACGCGGGCAA
>DASSWY010000039.1:0-2326 GCA_035704325.1 Microcella sp.
GATCGTGCGCGACGTTTTCAACGAAGACTTCCGCTCGATGGTCATTCACGGCGAGGATGCTCACCGCACGATCACGAGTTACCTCGAGTCGGTCGCGCCCGATTTGCTCGAGCGCGTCGAGAAGCACGACGGCGAGCACGATCCCTTCGACGAGCACCGCATCACGGAGCAGATTGAGAAGGCGCTCGAGCGCAAAGTCTGGCTGCCGTCGGGTGGCTCGCTCGTCATCGACCGCACCGAAGCGATGACGGTCGTCGACGTCAACACCGGCAAGTTCGTCGGCTCGGGCGGCAACCTCGAAGAGACCGTCACGAAGAACAACCTCGAGGCCGCGGAAGAGATTGTGCGGCAGCTGCGGTTGCGCGACATTGGCGGCATCATCGTCGTCGACTTCATCGACATGGTGCTCGAATCGAACCGCGACCTCGTGCTGCGTCGCCTCGTCGAGTGCCTGAGCCGCGACCGCACGAAGCACCAGGTCGCCGAGGTCACGAGCCTGGGTCTCGTGCAGATGACCCGCAAGCGCATCGGTCTCGGCCTGCTCGAGACCTTCAGTGAGCAGTGCGACGTCTGCGCCGGGCGCGGCCTGATCGTGCACCACGACCCCGTCGTGAAGCATCGTGGCCCCAACTCGAACGATTCGGGTGGCCGCGGCGGACGCCGGGGCAACACCGGCTCGAACGGCAACGGCACCAACAACGGCGGATCGTCGCGCGGCGGCAACGGTGGCCAGCAGAAGTCGGCGCCGACCCAGGCGGCCCACGCGATCACGGAAGACGTCTCAAAGGCGCTGGCGACGATCGCGGCGAAGACCGTGCACCACGACACGGAGGTCGTCGCCGACGCCCCGGCGGCCGCGACCGCCGGCGCCGCGAACGCTCCAGCCCCTGCCTCCGAGCAGTCGCCCGCGGTGGGCGGCGCGACAGGGCCTGCCCCCGAGCAGACGGCTGCGGCACACGGCTCGACCGGTGCAGCCGGCGCAAGCGAGGCGAGCGAGGCCGGCCCCTCCCGTGACCGCAAGAGCCGACGGTCGTCCGCGAAGCAGCCGGCCCAGCCGGCCCAGCAAGCCGCGCCGACGTCAGACGCGTCAGCAGAGCAGCCGGCCGACCAGGTCGTCGAGATTCTCGACATCCCGATTCCGGTGACGAAGCAGCCGCGCACCCGGCCGGCGGTTGACCCGTCGGCGGCGGAGCAGCTGCTCGGCTCGGTGCTCGAGTCGCTGCCCGAGCCGCCCGCGCCTGGCACCCGCAAGCGCGCCTCGCGCCGGGCCACGACCGGCACGATCACGGCCGCGCCGACCGGCGAGGCGTCCGCCGCCGAATAGTCTCGAGGCACTGTGACCCGCACCACGCACACGCACACGCACGACTCGCTCGCCGCGAGTTCGCGGCGGCGCATGCGCCCGACGCACGTGGTGTGGATGCTCGGCGGCGTCGCGGGGCTCGTCGCGGTTGTCGCGGTTCGGCACCTGACGGCCGAGGGGGGCCCGTGGTCACTGCCGAACGTCGGGCAAGACCTGCTCACACTCTCGACGAGCGTGCTGATCGAGTCGCTGCCGTTCATCGTGCTCGGCCTCGTGCTGTCGATCGTCGTGCAGGTGTGGGTGCCGCAAAGCTGGCTCATGCGGTGGCTGCCGCGCAACGCGATCGGTCGGCGCGCGGTCATCTCGATGTTCGGCATGTTCTTGCCGGTGTGTGAGTGCGGCAACGTGCCGCTCGCCCGCGGGCTCGTGAGGCGCGGCTTCTCGGTGCCCGAGTCGATGACGTTCCTCATTGCCGCGCCCATCCTGAACCCCGTCGTCATCATTACGACGCACCAGGCCTTCGGGTTCGATGACGGCATCCTCGTCGCGCGACTGATCGGCGGGTTCCTGATCGCGAATTTGATCGGCTGGGTCTTCTCGAAGCATCCCGACCCCGAGACGCTGCTCACCGAGCGCTTCGCCGAGCAGTGCCGCCTCGATGAGGCCAGCCACGAGCATCCGACGAAGTGGCAGCAGACGCTCGATTTGTTTGTGCGCGAGACGAGCATCCTGATGCCCGCCCTCGTGATCGGCGCGCTGATCGCCGGCGGCATTCAGGTGATTGTTCCGCGCGAGATTCTCGTGGCCCTCGGCAGCGACCCGCTGTGGTCGATCGTCGCGATGATGGTGCTCGCGTTCATCATCTCGGTCTGCTCGAACGTCGATTCGTTCTTCATCCTGCCGTTTGCGGCGACCTTCCTGCCCGGGTCGATCGTCACCTTCTTAGTTTTTGGCCCGATCATCGATATCAAGATGCTTGCTCTGATGCGCACGACGTATTCCACCCAGACGCTGATTCAGATC
>DASSWY010000149.1:0-2534 GCA_035704325.1 Microcella sp.
CGATCTCGGTCGGTCCGATGTGTCGCTTGGCGCGGAAGTGTCGCAGGGCGGAGGCGGCGGCAACTCAGGCTCATCGATTCCCAACCCGGGCGGGCAGACTTCTGCACCCGGAGGCAACCCCAGCAACAATGGCGCCGGCAACGGCGGTGGTAGCTCCTCCGCAATCCCCGCCTACGCCGTACCGCCCGGCTCCACAGGTGTCGTCGATCCCGAGATCGTGTGCGACTACGACGGCGGGGTCGTCTGCCAGGGCTTCGCCATCCCCGACCTCGACGTGAACCCCGTTCCGGGTGACGCGGCCGATGACATCGACGCCGCGGGCCCGCAGGTCATCACCCTGGCCGACATCGCGACCTTCACGCCGCAGTCGCCCGTGCAGTACATGCAGCCCGACCGGTGGATGGTCGTCGGCCTGCCCACCAACTTCCACACCGACATCGCGCCCCACGTCGTGAGCGGGCAGCTGCTCGGCCAGCCCGCCGACGTGCGGTTCACCCCATTCGCCTACGCCTGGAACTACGGCGACGGCACCGCCGTCACCCACCCCACCCCCGGCGCAACCTGGCAGGCGCTCGGCCTCAACGAATTCGACCCGACGCCCACCAGCCACGTCTACGAGGCCGAGGGCACGTACACGATCACCCTCACCGTCGCCTACGCCGCCGAATACCGCTACGCGGGCGGGCCATGGACCCGCATCGCCGGCTACCTCGAACTGCCCGCCAACGAACTCGTCGCCGAAGCCACCAGCGACGCCGTCACCGTGCTCGTTGACCGCGACTGCACGCGCGCACCCCTCGGCCCCGGCTGCTAAAGCAGATACCCGTGACCTCGAGCAAAAGGCAGGCCCTCGCCGCGACCACCACGGCGACCGCACTCATCGCCGGCCTCCTCGCCGGCTGCACCGGCGGCCCCAGCATCACCCGAGTCGACCCCACCACGACACCCGCGAGCGTCGCGCCGCAAGAACCAGACGCCGACAGCGGCGCCACCCCTACCACCAGCCGATTCGCCACCGACGACGACGCCCTCGACGCAGCCACAGCCCACTACGAGCTATACCTCGCCACATCAGTAGCGATCCTCAGCGACGGAGGCGCGAACCCCGAACGTCTCCGCCCCCTCGTCAGTAGCGAGGTCTACGACACCGAGCTGCGCGCATTCGACCGTGCCGCCAGTCAAGGCTTCCGGCTCGAGGGCGCCCCCGAACTGCTCGACACGAGCCTCCAGCAGCGCACCACCGACCCCGACACCGCCGTCGAACGCGTCACCTTCACCGCCTGCCTGTCGCGCGAAAACCTCCGCATCGTCTACGACAACGGCGACGTCGCCCCCTTGCCCGAAGCCCCGCCGCGCTATGCGCGCACCATCGCCATCACATTCACGCCAGATGGGCCCATCTACACCGGAGATAGCGAAGCCGACCCAACCGTCGACTGCTGACCCACCGCCATAGCGGCGGGCACCGGCAGCAGCGTCGCGACGACGACTAACGCTGGCGCCGCTCGCGCACCCGCATATTGACCACGATCGGGGTGCCCTCGAAGCCCCACGTCTCGCGCAGGCGGCGCGTGATGAAGCGGCGGTACTGCGGGTCGAGGAAACCGGTCGTGAACAGCACGAACGTCGGCGGGCGGGTCGAGGCCTGCGTGCCGAACAGAATGCGGGGCTGCTTGCCGCCGCGCACCGGGTGCGGGTGCTCCGACACCAGCTCCGTCAAGAACGCGTTGAACTTGCCCGTCGGAATACGCGTATCCCACGAGTCGAGCGCGACCTCCAGAGCCGGAACCAGCTTCTCGAGGTGGCGACCCGTGCGGGCCGAAATGTTGACGCGGGGCGCCCACGACACGTGCGCCAGATCCTGGTCAATCTCACGCTCGAGGTACCGGCGACGGTCGTCGTCGAGCAGGTCCCACTTGTTGAACGCGAGCACCAGCGCGCGGCCCGACTCGAGCACGAGGTCGATGATGCGCACATCCTGCTCGCTGATCGGCTGGGTCACGTCGATCAACACGACCGCGACCTCCGCCTTCTCGAGCGCGGCCGCCGTGCGCAGCGACGCGTAGAAGTCGGCGCCCTGCGCCATGTGCTGGCGGCGGCGAATACCGGCCGTGTCGACGAAGCGCCACACCTTGCCGCCGAGCTCGATCTGCTCGTCGATCGGGTCGCGGGTCGTGCCGGCCAGCTCGTTGACAACGACGCGCTCCTCGCGGGCGGCCTTGTTGAGCAGGCTCGACTTGCCGACGTTCGGGCGGCCGATCAGCGCCACGCGGCGGGGGCCACCGAACTCGGTCTTCGCCACCGTCGACACCTCGGGCAGCACCGTCAGAATGTGGTCGAGCAGGTCGGCCACGCCGCGGCCGTGCACGGCCGAGGTCGGCCACGGCTCGCCGAGGCCGAGGCTCCAGAGCACCGCCGCCTCTGCTTCCTGGCGGGCGTCATCCACTTTGTTGGCCACCAGGATGACCGGCTTCTTCGTGGCGCGCAGCATGCGCACGACGTGCTCGTCGGTGGAGGTCGCGCCGACCGTCGCA
>DASSWY010000052.1:0-4352 GCA_035704325.1 Microcella sp.
GGCCGCTTCAGCCGCAGCACCACGACCGTCATCGCGGCGGCCGCCAGCGCGGCGAGCACCATGTGGATGCCGACCAGAAGCGGCGGGAGCCCGTTGCGGGCCTGGTAGAGACCGACCGCGATCTGCACGAGCACGACCGCGAGGAGCGCGCCCGTCCAGGGCAGCGTCGGCAGCCGGAGGCGCCACGCAGCCACGAGGAGCACCAGCGTGAGCGCGAACAGGGCGTAGCCGGGCCACGCGTGCACGTGCTCGAGGAGCTCGGCCTCGAAGCCGTTGCGGCCCGCCTCGGCGTCACCGGAGTGCGGTCCGGCGCCCGTCGTGAGGATGCCGAACACGATGGTGAGCGCGAGCACGGCCGTCGTCGCGTGCGTGAGGCCCGAGTACCACGCGGGCACGGCCGGCTCGCGGGGCCCCGGCGTCGCATCCATGCGGACCAGGAAGGCCGCCGCGACGCACACCAGCAGCAGCGACGAGACGTAGTGGAATCCCACGATGAACGGGTTCAGGCCGGTCCAGACCGTGATGCCGCCGACGATCGCCTGGGCGACGACGCCCGCGCCGACGATGAAGGACAGGATGAAGAGGTCGCGCCGCTGCCGACGCATGCGCCACACCAGCAGGAACACGATGAGCGCGACGATTCCGACCACGCCCGTCATCAGCCGATTGCCGAACTCGATGAGGGAGTGGTAGCTCAGCTCCTCCGTCGGCACGAGCGAGTCGGGCGTGCAGGTCGGCCAGGTGGGGCATCCGAGACCCGAGCCGGTCAGGCGCACCGCGCCGCCGGTCGCGATGATCGTCACCTGCGAGATGAACGACGCCCAGGCGAAGATGCGGAGTGTGCGGGTCACGCGCGTTGATCCTGATCCGGGCGGCCTGTGCAGCTGCTGGGTGGTCAGGCCCGGCGACACGGCAACCCTGTAGACTCGAAGGGCTGGAGATTCCCGCGAGGCGCGCGAGAACGCGAGATGCGGGTTCCCAGCCATCTTAGGTTCGCACTGACGCCACCCGCACATCATCGCCACTCACCGAGCACCTCGACTCGCGAGGGGAATGAGCCGGACTGATATCCGGTTGCACGGGAGGAGAAGAGGGAGAGCATGACGGACGTACTGATCGACCGACCGGAACTCGAAGGACTCGGCGTCTACGAGTTCGGCTGGGCCGACTCCGACGCCGCGGGCGCATCCGCCCGACGCGGCATCTCGCCGGAGGTGGTCGCCGACATCTCGGCACTGAAGGACGAGCCCGAATGGATGCTCCAGCGCCGCCAGCGTGCGCTGCAGCTGTTCGAGCGCAAGCCGATGCCGACCTGGGGCGCCGACCTCTCCGAGATCGACTTCGACAACATCAAGTACTTCGTCCGCTCCACCGAGAAGCAGGCGCAGACCTGGGAAGACCTTCCCGACGACATCAAGAACACGTATGAACGGCTCGGCATCCCCGAGGCAGAGCGCCAGCGTCTCGTCGCAGGTGTGGCCGCGCAGTACGAGTCCGAGGTGGTGTACCACCAGATCAACGAGGAGCTCGAGCGCAAGGGTGTGATCTTCATGGACACCGACACCGCGCTGCGCGAGCACCCCGAGTTCTTCGAGGAGTACTTCGGCACGGTCATCCCGGCGGGCGACAACAAGTTCGCGGCACTCAACACGGCGGTGTGGTCGGGTGGCTCCTTCGTGTACGTCCCGAAGGGCGTGCACGTCGAGATTCCGCTGCAGGCCTACTTCCGCATCAACACCGAGAACATGGGCCAGTTCGAGCGCACGCTGATCATCGCCGACGAGGGCTCGTACGTGCACTACATCGAGGGCTGCACGGCCCCCATCTACAAGAGCGACTCGCTGCACTCGGCCGTCGTCGAGATCATCGTGAAGAAGAACGCCCGCGTTCGCTACACGACGATTCAGAACTGGTCGAACAACGTCTACAACCTCGTCACGAAGCGCGCGGTCGCCCACGAGGGCGCCACCATGGAGTGGGTTGACGGCAACATCGGCTCGAAGGTCACGATGAAGTACCCGTCGATCTTCCTCATGGGCGAGCACGCCAAGGGCGAGACCCTCTCGGTTGCCTTTGCCGGCCCGGGCCAGCACCAGGACGCGGGCGCCAAGATGATTCACATGGCGCCGCACACGACGTCGTCGATCGTCTCGAAGTCAATCGCTCGCGGCGGCGGCCGCGCCGGGTATCGCGGTGAGGTGCGTGTCGACCAGAACGCCCACCACTCGGCGAACACGGTGCGCTGTGACGCGCTGCTCGTCGACACCATTTCGCGCTCCGACACCTACCCCGCGATCGACATCCGCGTCGACGACGTGCAACTCGGTCACGAGGCGACGGTGTCGCGCGTCAGCGAAGAGCAGCTGTTCTACCTGCAGTCGCGCGGGCTTCCCGAAGACGAGGCGATGGCCATGATCGTTCGCGGTTTCATCGAGCCCATCGCCCGCGAGCTGCCCATGGAATACGCCCTCGAGCTCAACAAGCTCATCGAGATGAGCATGGAAGGATCCGTCGGCTAAATGAGTTCCGCCACCGACACTGCCCCCGTTATCCCCGGCGCGCAGGCGCACTCGCACGGCCCGGGTTCGCCCGTTCCCGTGCAGACGCGTTCCGCGCGCTTCCGCTCGACCGACCCGACGGCTTTTCCGGCCGTCACGGGGCGTGAGGTCGACTGGAAGCTGACGCCGGTCGACCGCATCCGCGACCTGATCGACGGCGAGCTCGACGGCTCCCCGATCACGACGACCGTTACCGAGGCGGCCGGGGTCACGACCGAATGGGTCGGAACCGAGGATGCTCGCATCGGCTCCGCGGGAACGCCGGAAGACCGCGCATCGGCAAACGCGTGGGCGAGCACCGAGAAGGCGCTCGTCGTCACGGTCAGCTCGGAGGAGCGCGTGGAGGTGACGATCGACCGCACGGGCGCCGATCACGCACCCCGCGCATCCCACCTCGTCATCAACGCGAAGCCGAACGCGCGCGGGCTCGTCGTGATCGACAATCGCGGCAGCGCCCGCCTCAGCGAGAACGTCGAGATCGTCGTCGAAGACGGCGCTGAGCTCACGGTTGTCAGCCTGCAGGAGTGGGACGACGAGAGCGTTCACCTCTCGGCGCAGTTCGCGCGCATCGACAAGAGCGCCACGCTCAATCACTTTGTGGTCTCGCTCGGTGGCTCGATTGTGCGCGTCAACCCGTCGGCCGCGCTCGCGGGCGAAGGGGCCACCGGCAAGCTGTACGGCCTGTACTTCAGTGACGCCGGCCAGCACCTCGAGCAGCAGGTTTTCGTGCACCACATCGCGCCCCACACCGTCAGCGACGTTCTCTACAAGGGCGCACTGAACGGCAAGGGTGCGCGCACCGTCTGGATCGGCGACGTGTTGATCGGACGGGACGCGACGGGCACCGATTCCTACGAAGCGAACCGCAACCTCGTGCTCAGCGACGGAACGCGCGCCGACTCGATCCCGAACCTCGAGATCGAGACGGGCGACATTGCCGGGGCCGGCCACGCCAGCGCCACCGGTCGGTTCGACGATGAGCAGCTGTTCTACCTGCGTTCGCGCGGTATCAGCGAAGAAGAGTCGCGGCGCCTTGTCGTGCTGGGCTTCCTGCTCGAGATCGTGCAGAAGATCGGTCAAGAGTCGCTCGAAGAGCGCCTCATCGCCGCCGTCGAGCGTGAGCTCGAGGCTGTGGAGTCGATCTGATGGCCGCCCAGCGTGTCTGCGCCGAGGCCGAGCTGGCCGTATCGACCGCGATGAAGGTCGTGCTCGACGGCAAGCCCATCGCCGTCGTCAAGGACTCCGCTGGCCAGGTGCACGCCATCGGCGACACCTGCACGCACGGTGACATCTCGCTCAGCGAGGGCTTCGTCGAAGACTCGACCCTCGAATGCTGGGCGCACGGCTCAAAGTTCGAGCTCGCCACGGGCAAGCCTATGAACTTTCCGGCGTACGAGCCGGTGCCGGTCTATACCGTCACCGTCGACGGCGGCGACGTGTTCGTCGACCCCGACGCCGTCATCACCCCGTAAGCGGCCACGCCGCATCCCGATCTGTGCCCCTCAGGGCCCCACACGAGACCTAAGAGAAAAGACGAGAACTATGGCCACGTTGACCATCAAGGACCTCCACGTCAGCATCGAGACCGACCAGGGCCCGAAGCCGATCCTGCGCGGCGTCGACCTCACCATCAACCAGGGTGAAATTCACGCCATCATGGGCCCCAACGGCTCGGGCAAGTCGACCCTCGCCTACACGATCGCTGGTCACCCGCGTTACACGGTCGACTCGGGCTCGATCGAGCTTGACGGCGAGAACGTGCTCGAGATGAGCGTCGACGAGCGTGCGAAAGCC